>JAQGMT010000452.1 GCA_028292185.1 Ramlibacter sp.
GCTTCGATGTACGAGACGCTAGCGGGATCTATCCCCGCGACCGCCAGCGCTTCCACCGCGGCGCGTGCCTGCCCATCGACGCTGGGCGCGAGATAACCGGCCTTCTGCGAGCCGTCGTTGTTCACGGCCGACCCGCGGATCACCGCGTAGATGTTGTCGCGATCGCGCACCGCATCTTCCAGGCGGCGCAGCACCACGATGCCGGCGCCGCTGCCGAACAGCGTTCCCGCGGCGTCGTCGTCGAAGGCGCGGCAGTGGCCGTCGGGCGACATGATCTCGCCCTGCGCGTAGCGATAACCCTGGCCATGCGGCAGGTCGATGGTGACGCCGCCGGCCAGCGCCATGTCGCATTCGCCGGCCAGCAGGCTCTGCGCCGCCACGTGCACCGCGACCAGCGAAGTGGAGCACGCCGTCTGGATCGAAAGGCTCGGCCCCTTGAGGTCGAGCAGGTACGACACCCGCGAGCAGAGGAAATCCTTGTCGTTGCCGGTGTGGCGCAGCAGGAACAGGCCCATGGACTTGACCAGCTGCGGATTCGAGAGCAGGTTGTACGGCAGGTAAGCCTGCATGCCGCAGCCGCCGAACACGCCGATGGCGCCGGCAAAGCTTTCCGGCAGGTGCCCAGCGTCTTCCAGCGCTTCCCAGGCGCACTCCATGAAGTGCCGATGCTGCGGATCGAGCACCGAGGCGTCGCGCTTGCTGAAGCCGAAGAAGTCGGCGTCGAACATTTCCATGTCGGGCAGCACCAGGCTGGCGCGCACGTACTCGGGGTCGGCGATGTCTTCTTCCGGCACGCCTGCCGCGCGCAGTTCATCGGGCCCCAGCCACCGTGTGGCTTCGCGGCCGTCCCGCAGAAGCGCCCACAACTCGGCGGCGCTGCGCGCACTCGGGAACCTGCCGGCAAGGCCAACGATGGCGATGCTGCCGGGTTCGAATTCGTTGTTTACTTCTGTCATGGACTGCTAGGTCGCCGGAGTCTGTGCGGTTTGCGAGGCGGCGCGCGAGCGCATCAGCCGCCGCGCATTCGCGCGGTTCAGGCCGTCGCCGACCGCGGAAGGCGCGGTGTTGCCACCGAGGTGCGCGGCGAGCGCGCGGATGGTGGGCAGGCGGAACATGTCGGTGATCGACACCTCATGGCCGCAGGCTTCGCGAAGCCGGCGCTGAACCTGCACCACCAACAGTGAATGGCCGCCGAGATCGAAGAAATTGTCGGACATGCCCACTTGCGGCAGGCCGAGCACTTCCTGCCAGATCGAGGCAATGGTTTTTTCCAGCTGGCTTTGCGGGGCGGCCGCCAGCTTGATCACGAGGCCTGCCTGCGGTTCGGGCAGCGCGCGACGATCGACCTTGCCGTTCGGCGTCAGCGGCAACACCGGCAGCACCGACACGGTCGCCGGCACCATCGGCTCCGGCAGTTCCTGGGCCAGCGCGCTGCGCAGCTGCACGGGATCGAGCACCCTGCCGGTGTGCGCCGTCACGTACGCGGCGAGCCGCTTGTCGCCCGACGCGTCCTCACGCGCGACCACCACGGCCTGCCTCACGCCGGCCTGGCGCGCCAGTGCGCTTTCGATTTCGCCGAGTTCGATGCGGTGGCCGCGGATCTTCACCTGATGGTCGATGCGCCCGAGAAATTCGAGCGCGCCATCCGGGTGCCGGCGCACCAGGTCGCCCGTTCGATACAGGCGATTGGCTGGGCGAGATTCGTCGGACATGAAGCGTTCGGCGTTCAGGTCGGGGCGCTGCCAATAGCCTTGCGCCACGCCATCGCCGCCGATCAGCAACTCGCCCGGCACGAGGGCCGGACTTTCCAGGCCCCAGGGCGTGCGGATCGCCAGCTGCGTGTTGGCGATCGGCTCGCCCAGCGGGACGAATTCGCCGATCTGCGCCAGGTCGCAGGTCGTGGACCAGATCGTGGTTTCGGTCGGGCCGTACATGTTCAGCAGCTTGCCGGGCACCAGCGCGCGCAGCTCGTGCGCCAGCTTCAGCGGTAACGCCTCGCCGCCGACCATCATCACCGAGAGCTTGGACAGCGCGGCGCGCCCGGCGGCGTCGGCCACCAGCATCGACGCCATCGAGGGCGTGCATTGCAGGTGCGTGATGCCGTTGGCCGCGAGTTCTTGTGCCACGGAAGCGCGCTGAACTTTCGCGCGCGATTTGCCGGCCGCGTCCATCAGCGCCTTGAGGTCGCCCAGGTGTGCGAGCACGGTTTCGGTGTCGATGCCGAAATCGATCAGGCATGCGATCTCGTCGACGCCCACCGATTTCAGCTTTTCCACCAGCTCGAGGCAGCGCGCCGGCGTGCCGAACAGTGCGCTGGTGCCGTAGTAGCGCGAGAACGCATGTTCCAGCAGCGCATCCATCTCCTGGGTGGTCATCGGCTGCGCGTCCATGATCTCCACCGGGCTCTTGCCGTTCTCCGCGCCGCGCTGCACGAAGGTGGGGAACGACCATGCCGCCTGCTTGATCAGGTCCACCGAGCTGCGCAGGTATTCCTTCATCGGCCCGCGCACGGTCTCCCGCACTTCGTCTTCGTCTTGCCCGACGAAGGTGTGGAGCATCAGCGTCACATGGCCATTGCCGGCATGGCCCGCCTTGCGCCAGGCCTGCCGGTAGACCTCGAGCTTGGTGGCGACGTCCTCGATCTTCTGTCCGAGCAAGTGCGTCAGCAGATGGCATCCCATCTCGCCGGCCTGCTGGAAAGTCTCGGGATTTCCGGCCGCGGTCACCCAGATCGGAAGTTCCTTCTGGATCGGGCGCGGCAAAGTCTGCACCTCGACGGACTTGCCTTGCGGCCCGGGGAAGGCGACTTTCTCGCCGCGCCACAGCCGGCGCACCACGTCGATGTTGGCGATCATCTGGTTCTTGCGATCGGCAAACGCCTCAGGCGCAATCACGAAATCGTTGGGCTGCCAGCCTGAGGCGAACGACACGCCGACGCGCCCTTGCGAGATGTTGTCGACGAAGGCCCATTCCTCGGCGACGCGGATCGGGTGATGCAGCGGCAAAACGCAGCTGCCCGCGCGGATCTGCAAGCGCGTCGTCATCGCGGCGATTGCGGCGCTGGTCACGGCCGGATTCGGATACAGCCCGCCGAACGCATGGAAATGGCGCTCGGGCGTCCAGATGGCGCTGAAGCCTTCGCGATCGGCGAACTTGGCGCCTTCGAGCAAGAGCTTGTAGCGCTCCTGCGGTGGCGAGCCGTTGTCGGCGGCGAAGTAAAAAAGGCTGAAGTCCGGCGCCTTGCTTTCGACCTGGACGGTATTCGAATAGAGCACGACGGTGAAGCCGCGCGAGAGCGTCCAGAACAGTTCCAGCACCGAGATATCGAAAGACAGGCTGGTGACCGCCAGCCAGCGGCCGGGGGACTCATGCGGAATGCGCGAATCCATCCCGGCAAAGAAGTTCATCACGTTGCGATGCGTGACCACGACGCCCTTGGGCCGGCCGGTCGACCCGGAGGTGTAGATCACATAGGCGGCGCTGTTCGCATCGGCGTTGGCAAACTCCGGCGCGGACTCGGGCTGATCGTCGCGCTCGGCGCTCTCGATCAGGAAGGCCTTGGCGGAAGGAATTTGCAGCAGGGCCGCGGTGTCGGTGTCCGTCACGACCAGCGTTGTGGCGGAGTCCTCGGTCATGAAGCCGATGCGCTCGGCGGGATATTCGGGATCCAGCGGCAGGTAGGCGGCGCCCGTTTTCCAAATGGCGAGCACGGCAACCAGCAATTCCGGCGAACGGGGAAGGCAGACGCCCACGATCGCTCCGGGGCCGGCGCCGCTGCGGGCAAGCTTCGCTGCCAAGGCTGCGGAATGCGATTCGAGTTCGCGATAGGACAGTGTGCGGCCGTTGCAGGAGATCGCCGCGTGATCGGGCGTGCGTGCCGTTTGTGCGGCGATCGCATCGTGCACGCGCGACGCGCAGTCGTACGGCACGGGCGGTTTCGTGAACATGGCCAGCTCGTTGCCGGGCGCGAGCGGAATCTGGTCGATGGACTCGGACGCACCCTCGAAGGCCTTGAGCCACCAGGCCAGGTGATGCGCCATCGCATCGATCGTTCGCGGCGCGAAGGAGGCTGCGCTCGCAATCAATTCCAGCGGCTCGCCGGGGCCGCTCGCCGACACCAGCAGGTCGAACTCTGCGCTCACGGACGCATCGCCGCCGATGCGCACGCCGATTCGCTGCAGCCCCTCGAGCAGGACCTTCTCGCCCAGCCGGGTGGGCAGGTCACGAGGGCAGGGGCCTGCCGCACGCATTTTCTCGATCGTCGAGCGGACCTGGTCTGCCGCGGCAGCCGCACGAGTCCCACGCCCGATGTCGAGCGTCAATGGGACCCACGAAGTGAGCCAAGCGTCGATGCCGTGCGCCTGCGCCGCCAACTGCGCGTCGCAATACAGTGCCGAGACGCGTTCCTGGCCGGTGAGCGCGGCGATCCAGGCGAACAGGCCGGCCACGGTGCGGGCACCTGCCGTGCAGTCTCGCAGCGGCATCCGGACGAACTGGCCCGGCACGCGGCGAGCAGCATCCGCTTTTCGGGGATAAGGCAGTTCCGCAGGAGAGAGCGAAGTGAGCGCCTTGCGCCAGAAAGTCTCGCCTTTGGCAACTCGCGTCAGGCACGCAGCCAGTGCTTGGCGCTGGGTCTCGCCGATTCGCGGAAGCACCGTTCCCGCCGACAAGCCAGCAAGCGAAGGCTGTCCCCTGAAATCGGAACAGCCGGCCAGCTCGATGTCACCTTGCGCGGTGGCGACCTGCAATATATCGCCCTCGGCGCGCAGCACTGTTCCGGGCGCGGCGGACGATGTGCTGCTGGTCGCCTGCGCGCTGCGCACCAACAGCAGTTCCCCGCCCAGGAAAATCTTCGCACGGGCCAGAGGATTTGCGTAAGAGCCAAAGTCCAGGCCGCGCACCAGCGCGCAAAGTTCACTGGCCGGCCGTGAGAAGTCCAAGGTGCCCAGCGCGTCCGGCCGGCGAGCGCGGCTGAAGTAGCTGCGCTCGCCGCTTTGTTCCTGCAGCGCGAGTTGGCCGCTGACGATGTCCTGCGTGATGGAGAGGAAGCCCGCGAGCCCCGCTTCGTAGCATCGCGCGTTCAGCCCCAGTGCCGTCTCCGCAGGGGAGATGAACACGGGAATTTGCCGCACGATGCGGCCCGCGTCCACCGCAGCCGTCATTTCGTGCCACGTGATCGCGTATGAAGTTTCCTGCGCCAGCAGAGCCCATGAGGTCGCGTTCAATCCTGCATACCGGGGCAGCGGGCCGTCGTGGAAGTTGATGGCGAGCTTGCCTGCACGAGCCACCAGGTTCGCCGGCAGCACGCGCAGGTTGGCGACGCTGAACAGGTAGTCGAAGTCCACGGGCGGCAGTTCGGCCACCGCATCGTCCGCCAGCTGCACGCAGGCAACGTCGTTGGCTCGCGCCCAGTCCAGGACCTCGGTGTTGCCGCTCGCGATGCCGCCGATGGACTGCCCCGCGGCCTGCCACGCCTGCGCGCACCGGATCAACAAACTCCCATCGCCGATAAAGACCGCGCTCGTACTGCTCATCACAAGGCCTCGCACCATTACTGTTGAATATTAGCCAGCGCTCAGCATTTCGTGGCCCTGCCGGGCGGTGAACAGCTGCGCATTTGCATTGAAGAGTTGCGTACGAACCTCGGCGGTGCTGCAGATCGCGACCGTGGCGCAAATGCGTTCCGATTGCTCGACCGCGATCAGGCGCGCTCGCGCCCCATCCGCATGGCCTTCCAGCCAGACTTCGAACTGCCCGTCAGAGTGACGGCGACATTCAATCCGCGGATTGCCGTCCGAGAGGCCCTGGCCCTGCGCCTTCCAGAACGCTTCCAGCGCGGTCCATTGGAAATAAAAGCGCGCGACGCGCTGGTCGCGCGCGAGATCGGCGGCGCCGTCGGGCGCCACGAAGCGCGAGATTATCTGTTCGTCGATGGCGTCCGCGCGCACCGCCTCCACGTCGACGCCCACGGGCGCCACCTTGGTGACGGCGCAGGCCACGGCCTCGCGAGAGCGCGAGTGGCTGAAATACAAGCCGCTGTCGCTCGGGGCCAGCAGAACCGGCCGTCCTCCCGGCTCTTGCGAGAAACAGATGTCCTGCGGATCCGCCTCGAGCCAGCGCGCCAGCACCAGCCGGCGCAACGCGTGCGTGACGACATACGAACGCCGATCGGCCTCGTGCCTGAAACGTGCCGCCCGCGCGCGCTCGCCGTCGTCCAGCAAGCCGTGCAGGTCCTGCGTGGCGGCGGTGTCGAAGTCGCCAGGCCGTGCGGTCCACACTTCGAGCTCGCACGGATGCGGCATCCGGCTGGAACGCACCTTCAGCATGCGGGGCGGCTCGGCTCGGCCGGCATCGGGCTGTGCTGCGATGAGCGCTGCGCACCATTAAGGCGACGCCACGCCGCGTTGGTTTTCGAAATGGCTTCGGACCAGCGCGTCCAGGCTTGCGCGCGCAACGCAGTTCCGGGCAATTGGGCCTGCAAGTCATGCCACGCGGCGCGCTCGTACTCCACCGCACTCGCGTATTGAGCGTCGGGTTCTTCGTTCATGGATGAAATCACTCAGTCCTGTTGTGGTTCGCAATGGTGCTTGAGGCTGGGCCTCGTCTGGGGGCCCTGCGGACAAGTTTCGGCCTTGTCCTACAGCCGCCGCGCCCCCAACCGGACGTAGTGGGCATGTGGGTTGCCGCGGTGGTCGCATGCACCACGTCATGGCGTTTCTCGCGCTGAGTTTGCTGGGCCTACTGCTGAGTTCGGTATGGTTGCGGCGCGCCGAGCTGCAGTTCAGCGGTGAATCCACGACCATGCTGTTCGGCCTGGCCGTGTGCCTCGTCTGCGTGCTCTTGATCCTGCTGACCGCCGGCTGATCCGGCGCTGCGTCACTCGAGCAATGCTCGCCTGAGCGGCTCGACCCATTGCCCGGTCTTGGGTGAGTAGACGCCGAAGGAAGCAGCGAATTCCCAATATGTCCACCCGATGCCGCGCCGTTCGGCCTCATCGCGAACCAGCCGGGTGTAAGTCTCACGGGAACGCATGTCGGCTGCTTCATAGGCGCCGAATTCGCCCAGGTGCAAGGGGTAGCCCTTGTCACGGCTCCACTTCACCGCGGCGTCCAGCGCGTCGGTGATCATCTTTTGCTGAGTCGCGTCGCAACAGGGAGTGCCTGCGGGGAACGGATGGGGCAGGTACTCGACGCCCTGGTGGGTGAAGTTGAAGGGATCGTAGTTGTGGATCGATACGATCAGGTTGCGGTCGCGCGGCAAACGCAGTTTCGGCAGCTCGCCGATGGAATTCCATTCGCCCGGCCCGATCAGCACGGCGCGTGAAGGATTGCTGGCGCGCACTGCCGCCAGCACTCGCGGTGCCAGCGTGTTCCACGCTTCGCCGTTCATCCGTCCATGCGGCTCATTGAGCAATTCGAACAGCAGCTTGGGCGAACGGTCGCGATAGCGCAGCGCGACCTGCCGCCACAGATTCACCAATCGCTCTTCGAGCACGGCCGGATCCACCGGGGCTTCCTGCGGGTGGACGGGGTCGCCTGAGATCTGGCTGTAGTGGTGCATGTCGAGGATGACGTACACGCCTTTGGCCAGCAGCGCGTCCACCGCGCGGTCCACCCGCTCGGCGAAGGCGGGATCGAGTGTCGCGTCCGCGCTGCGCGCAGCATGGTTGCTCCAGCGCACCGGCAGACGCACGGTGGTGAAAGCGCCCGCCGCCTTGTCGATGTACTCGGGCTCCAGCTTGACGCCCCAGAGCCCTTCCACCGGTGCGTCCAACATGTTGCCCAGGTTGACGCCGCGCCCGAGGGCATTTGCGATGGCGCACGTCTGCGGGGTGACAGAGGAGCAGGGTTGATGGATTCCGCCGGGCCGCTGGTCGGACCTGGGGCTTTGTGCGTTGGCGGCGCCCGCGTACGCAGCGAACAGAAGCGCAGCGGATGCGACGGCCCCAAGCAATCGTGAGTGGAATGTCATGTGCGGTGTGAGGGACGTAGAGGTATGCGCTGGGATTCTGTCTTGCACGCAGCGCATCGTGCGGCCATAAATGGCGCTCGCGGCTTCGTCCTACACCGCACCAAGTGGATCCCAATGGAGGCTTCCGCCCTGAGCGCGTGTCCGTGTGATGACGTGACGCAACGCGGCCGGTAAGTCTTACCGCGCCGGCGGCAAATCTTCCCGGGCTGTAGAAGCTCCGCCGCGCATGGCCGCGGCGGAAGGGCGTATCTTCACGTGTGCCGATTGCACATTTCTTTAGACAGGCGAGCTCGCGTAAGGGCCAGCACGGCGGCACAGGACTTGCCTCGCTTGCGCCCTTCGGGAAGAAATACGCGATATGGATGAGCGATGCGAGGACCAAGATCACGCGGCGAATGGAGTATCGCGGTCGTCCTACAAGCACAGCGCCGCGTTTCCCACACGCACAAAAACTCGTCTGTTCTTACATTGGAGGCCCTCGCGAACATTAACTTTTACACGCTGCACCGGACCCAAGTTCATTCTCATGAGCACCCCTTCGACAGCGCGAGGCAGTGAAGAAACAATGACGTACATCCGCAAACCGAAGCTCAGCAACCGCCCCGTTCCCGGCCCAGCACGGACGGCTCGCCATGCGTGAAGCCGAACCCTTTGGCGGTGTTCCGATCCCGCTGCCGTCCGTGGCCGCCGCGACCCCGCTTGCCCAAAGCCGATTGCTGCTGGGACTCGAGGCGGTGCTCGAACCGCTGGCCACGGTGCTGTCGCTGTGGGTACTGGTATGGATGGTCGAAGGGGAGCTGAGCGCCCCCTGGCTGATCGCCTCCATCGTGGCGTTCGCGCTGGCGTTCCCGGGCCGGTCGCTCTTGCGCTCGCCGCCGGACCGGGTGGTGCTCAGCACCGTGCTGTCCTGGAGCTGGACGGCCGGCCTGTTGCTGGCGATGGGTTTCGCCACCGGCCACATCTACGATTTCTCAACCACGGTCATCTTGCACTGGCTTTGGTTCGCTCCCGCCGCGCAACTGGGCGCCCATTGGGCATTGCGCGCCGCCGCCCCGCACCTGGTGCGGCTGCAGGGTCCGCCGTTGCGCGCCGTCGTGGTGGGCTTGAACGAGCAGGGCTGCTCGCTGGCCGATCGCCTGGCGGCGGCATCCTACGCGGGGATCGAACTGGTCGGGATCTTCGACGATCGCACGCCCGATCGCCAACATGGTTGGGAGCGGCATCGGCTGCTCGGCCGCGTGTCTGAAATCGCAAGCTTCGTCAAGACCAACCGCGTGCAGCTGATTTATCTTTCGCTGCCCATGGCGTCGCAGCCGCGCATCAAGAACCTGCTCGATTCGCTCAAGGACACGACCGCCTCGGTCTATTTCGTTCCCGACATGTTCGTGACTGACCTGATCCAGGGGCGCACCGATTCAGTGTGCGGCCTGCCGGTGATCTCCGTCTGCGAGACGCCGTTCCGCGGCCCCGCCGGTCTCCTCAAGCGCACCAGCGACATGGTGCTGGCCACTGTCATCCTTTTGCTGCTGTCGCCGTTCATGTTGATGATCGCGCTCGGCGTGAAGCTCAGCTCACCCGGTCCTGTGATTTTTAAGCAACGCCGCTATGGGCTCGATGGCGAGGAAATCCTGGTCTACAAATTCCGCTCGATGACGGTGACCGAAGACGGCAGCCAGATCCAGCAGGCGCGCAAGAACGATGCGCGCGTCACCCGGCTGGGCGCGTTCCTGCGCAAGAGCTCCCTGGACGAATTGCCGCAATTCATCAACGTGCTGCAAGGCCGCATGAGCATCGTGGGGCCGCGGCCCCACGCTGTGGCGCACAACGAACAGTACCGGCCGCTGATCAAGAGCTACATGGTTCGCCACAAGGTCAAGCCGGGCATCACGGGTTGGGCCCAGGTGAACGGCTTCCGCGGCGAAACCGACTCGCTGGAGAAGATGGAGGCGCGCATTCGCTGCGACCTGGACTACCTGCGCAACTGGTCCCTGCGGCTGGACCTGTACATCATTTTCAAGACGATACGGCTGGTTTTCAAAGATGCTTCAGCCTACTGACTGGACTATAGTGCGATCGAGCATTGCTGGGGGCGCTCCCTGTGCGCCAACCTTCATCCCAGGCCTCGTCGCTCACCGGGGCTCTGGGCGCATGCCCCGGCGCACGGGGCGCTAAAACAGCGCGAGGACATCTTGAAGAAACACACTATCCGCCCATTGCTTCCGATCGCCGCCTTCCTCATGGCTCCGGCTGTGATGGCGCAATCGCAAGCCCCCGAAACCAACAACGCGTTCCAGTTGCGCGCGGGGGTTGGCGTCGAGCACGATAGCAACGTGCGCCGACAGCCGACCGCGGAAGCGGACACAGCCGCCACGGCCTCGGTGGGCCTGAAGTTCGACAGGCGCTACAGCCTGCAGCGTTTTCGCGCAGACGTCGAAGCCACCACCTATCGCTATAGGAACCACTCCGACCTCAATTACTCCACGCTGAACTACAACGCTGCCTGGGACTGGTCGTTCACACCCAAACTGCACGGCACGATCAGTGCGGACCGCAAGCAGTACCGCGACACCACCAGCGACCTGGTGACCGGCGCGAACCTGGTGGGCCGGCGGACGGAGCGCACGGAGTTGGCCGAAGGCGTCTACGAACTCAGCGGAGCGTGGCGCGCGCTGGCGGGTGTGTCGCACACGGCTGCGAAGAGCACCGCACCGAACTCCTACGATGCCAGCCCCACCGTGCGCAGCACCTACGCGGGCGCGGGCTACGAACTGGCTTCCGGAACCTCGATCACCGGGCGCTTTCGGCACGGGAACGGCGAATACACGGACATCACCGCGGGTGGGATCGGGTTCCACGAGAACGAGGCGGACTTGCTCGTCAAATGGCCGATCACGGCCAAGACGTCCTTCGAGGGGCGAGTGGGACGATTGCAGCGCAGCCATCCAGTCGCGCCCGGGCTCGACTTCAGCGGCTTCATCGGGGACGCAACCGTCAATTGGGAGATCACCGGCAAGACCCGCCTGCTGGCGCAGCTCGCGCACGACCTGACTGCGAGCGGCTTCACCGGCGCCACGGCCGGCGGCCACGTCGAGAGCAATCGATTCTTCGTGCAGCCGACCTGGAAGCCGACCGTGCAGACCGCGGTGAACCTGCGCTATGAGTACGTCCGGCGCACCTGGCAAGACGTTCCGGCCGGGTCCCTCGACCTGGGCCGCCGTGAGAGTGTCCAGAAAGCGTCGATCGGTTTCGATTGGGAGCCCCGTCCGAAGATCCTCGTCTCGGCCTCCCTTGGCAACGAACGCCAGAAGTCCAACCTGGTCTTTGCCAACTATCGCACCACCATCTACGGCATCGCCGGCAAGCTCTATTTTTAGGGCATTTACAAGCTTAACCACGGGAGTTGTCACCATGTCCAGTCTGATCCGATTCACTCTGCCGCTCGTGTTCGCATGCTGGGCCGCTATTGTCTCGGCCCAGACTGGCAAACCGCCGGCGGCCACTTCGACGCCAGCGCCGGCAGCGGGCGCGATGGGCGCCAGCGCGGCGAGCGTGGCCGGCGCCGATTACCGGCTCGGCCCCGGCGATTCCATCAAGGTGCAGGTGTACCAAAACCCGGACCTCAGCGTGGAGGCTCGCGTCTCAGAGAGCGGGTCCGTCAATTACCCGCTGGTGGGCGCGGTGAAGCTGGGCGGGCTGTCCATCAGCGAAGCTGAAAACCGGATCGCGCAAGCCTTGCGCACCGCCAACATCCTGAAGCAGCCGCAGGTGAACATCGTGCTGCAGACCGTGCGCGGCAACCAGGTGTCGGTGCTGGGGCAAGTGCAGAAACCGGGACGCTTCCCGCTGGAAACCACCAACGTGCGCGTCAGCGACATGCTGGCGGCGGCCGGCGGCGTCACGCCCACCGGCGATGACGTGCTGATCGTCAGCGGCACGCGCGACGGCAAACCCTTCCGCAAGACGGTCGACATTCCCGCGCTGTTCCAGGGCACGCGCGGCGACAACGACATCGTGCTGGCGCCCGGAGACACGCTCTACGTGGACAAGGCGCCGCTGTTCTATATCTATGGCGAGGCGCAAAAGCCCGGCCCCTACAAGATCGAGCGCGGCATGACCGTGCTGCAGGCGCTGGCCCAAGGCGGCGGCCCCACCAACCGCGGCAGCGCCAACCGGCTGCGCCTGAATCGCACCGGTCCCGACGGCAAGGTGGTCACCACCGAGCCGCGCATGACCGATCCCGTCCAACCCGGCGACGTTTTGTTCGTTCGCGAGAGCCTGTTTTAAGAAAGCCCAGCGATGAGCCTGCTCCAGTTATTTTCAATCCTGCGCGCGCGGCGTGGACTCGCAGCGCTCATCCTGCTCGCGACCATGTGCCTGGCGCTGGCCTGGGTGCTGCTGCGGCCGCACAGCTATACGGCGCGCGCGCCGGTGCTGGTGGACGTGCGCACCGACCCCGTCGGCGCAACGCCGGTCCAGGGCATGGTGCTGCCCACCTTCGTCGCCACGCAGATCGACATCGTCAAAAGCGAGCGGGTGGCGCAGCGAGCCCTCAAGCTGCTGCCGCCCGACCAGTCGCCCTTGAAGGAATGGCGTGAAGAGGCCGCGAAGAAGCCAAAGCCCGACGCCTGGCTGACTCGCACCATCCAGGAAAAGCTGGACGTCAAGCCGGCGCGCGAGAGCAACATCATCAACATCGCGTGGACCGGCCGCACTCCCGGCGAAGCGGCCACCGTGGCGAACGCGTTCGCGCAGGCGTACGTGGAGACCACCGTGGAGATCCGGGCCGACCCGGCGAAGAAGTATGCCGATTGGTTCGAGGGCCAGGTCAAGGAAGCGCGCGACAAGCTGGAGCAGGCGCAGGCGCGCCTGTCGGATTTCCAGCAGAAGTCCGGCATCCTGTCGGCCGACGAACATGGCGACTCCTTCGAGACCACTCGACTGAAGGACTTGCAGGCGCAGCTGTTGGCGCTGCAGGGCCGCGGCAGCCGCGGCGGCGGCGGTGAGAACTCGGCCGCGGCCAACGACAGCCCGCTGGTGAACAACATGCGCGTGGACGTCGCCCGCCTGGAATCGAAGGTGCAGGAGGCCTCGGCCACGATGGGCTCGGCTCACCCGAGAATGCAGCAGATGCAAGCGGAACTGGCGACCATGCGCAGCCGGCTGGCCGCCGAGTCCGGTCGCGTCGGTTCAGTGGCCAGCTCCTCGGCCGCGGCCAACAGGGCGCGCCAGCGCGAACTGGAGCAGGCGATGGCGGAACAGAAGACGCGCATGCTGTCGATGAACAAGCAGCGCGGCGAACTCACCGTGCTGCAGCGTGACGTCGATTCGGCGCAAAAGGC
>JAQGMT010000467.1 GCA_028292185.1 Ramlibacter sp.
ACGCTGCCGCCAGCACGCCGCCGTGAAGCATCAGCAAAAAGCCGCCGAAGCTGGCCCGCCCCGAAGTGACCCAGCTTTGGCCCAGGTTCAGCAGGTTGAAGTACAGGACGAACGCGAACAGCGCGAACACCAGGTTGCCGCTGCGGCCCGCGCGCGGGTTCACGCTGGAGACGGCGATGGCGATCACCACGAAGTTCAAGGCGGCGAGCGCCAGCCCCAGCCGCCAGGCCAACTCACCCAGGTGCGCCGGCGTGGGCTCCATCAGCAAAGCGACGGTGGAGCGCGCCTTGGCTGGCACCGTGTCGCGTTGGCCCAGCTCGCTCGCCCCGACGCGCGTGCCGTATTCCTCGAACTCGCTGATCTTCAGCTGGTTGCCTTCGCCGGTTTCCAGCTGCTGTCCATTGGCCAGCAGCAAAACCTGGTCTTCGCCTATGTTGGTGATCTGGCCGCTGCGCGCCGAGGTCACGGTGTCCTTGCCGCGCTCGCTGCTGGCGATGAAGATGTTCTTGCCCGACTTGTTGTCCGGCGTGTCCTTGTCCAGGAAGAACACCCGCTTGCCGCTGGCCGACTCCTGAAACTGGCCCGGCGCCACGCGTTCGAGGTCGCCGCGCTTGCCGTAGCGTTCCTTCAACTCCTGGGTCTGCTCGTTGGCCCAGGGCCAGATCACCAGCGCCAGGCCGGCCACCACCAGCAGGATCGGCCAGGCGAACTGGAACAGCGGCCGCAGGAAAGCGAAAAGACCCCGGCCCGCGCCGAACCAGATGACCATTTCGCTGTCCCGGTACATGCGCGACAGCGTGCCGACGATGGCGATGAACAGGCTCAGGGTCAGGATCGGCGGCAAGTAACCCAGCACGGTGTAGCCCATCACCATCATGATGTCCTGCGGGTTCACGCTGCCGCGGGTGGCCAGGCTCAGGGTGCGGATCAGCGTCATCGTCATCACGATGGTGACCAGCACCACGAGGGTGGCGCCGAAACTGCGGGCCAGCTCTTTGCGCAGGGAGGAATGGAATAACATCGCCCGATCGTGCAGTTGCGAAAGAAAAACGCGAATTATGGACTTCGACCTCAAGACCCTCACCCTGGCAGGCGCAGCCGCCGAAAAGTGCGATGCCTTGGTGCTGCTGGTCGCTGACGCCTTCAAGCCCGGCAAGGACCCTTTATCCCGCCTGGCCGCTGACGCGCTGAAGGCGGGCGACTTCGAGGCCAAGCCCGGCAAGATGCTGCAAGCCTATCGCACGGCCGGCGTCGCCGCGACCCGGGTGCTGTTGGTGGGCTGCGGCGACGGCTCCGGCAAGCGTGTGCAGGCCGCCGTGCAGGCCGCCGTCGGCGCGATCCGAAGCTCGGGTGTGAAGCGAATGGTCGTCTGCCTCGCGGCGGACGCGGGCGACGAGGCGGTGCGCGCGGCGGTCGCTGCCACCGCGGAAGCGAGCTATGTGTATGTCTCCACCAAGTCCAAGCCCGAGGGCCGCGCGCTGCAGCGTGTGACCATCGCCGTGGCCGATACGCAGCCGCGCCGCGCCGCTTTCGCGGCGGCCAAGGCAGCAGCCAACGGCATCGAGTTCGCCCGTGAACTCGGCAACCTGCCGCCCAACGTGGCCACGCCCACCAGGCTGGGCGAGGAGGCCAAGAAGCTGGCCAAGGCGCAGGGGCTGCAGTGCGAAGTGATGGGGCCGAAAGAGATCGCCAAACTCGGCATGGGGTCCTTCCTGGCGGTCGCCCAAGGCTCGGAGCAGCCGCCGCGATTCATCGTGCTGACTTACCAGGGCGCTGCCGCGAGCGAGGCGCCGCTGGTGCTGGTGGGCAAGGGCATCACCTTCGACAGCGGCGGCATTTCGATCAAGCCGGCGGCCGAGATGGACGAAATGAAATTCGACATGGGCGGCGCGGCGAGCGTGCTGGGAACGTTCCGCGCGCTGGGTGAACTCAAGCCCGCGGTCAACGTGGTCGGCCTGATCCCCACCTGCGAGAACATGCCCGACGGCCGCGCCGTGAAGCCGGGCGACATCGTCACCAGCCTCAGCGGCCAGACCATCGAGATCCTGAACACCGACGCCGAGGGCCGCCTGATCCTGTGCGACGCCCTCACGTATGCCGAACGCTTCAAACCCCGTGCGGTGATCGACATCGCCACGCTCACCGGCGCTTGCGTGATCGCGCTGGGCGCGGTGCGCAGCGGCCTGTTCGCCACCGACGATGCACTGGCGCAAGCGCTGCTCGATGCGGGCGACGCGGCGCTCGATCCGTGCTGGCGCATGCCGCTGGACGAGGAATATGCCGAGGGCCTCAAGAGCAACTTCGCGGACGTCGCCAACGTCGCCGGCCGCGCCGGCGGCGCGGTGAACGCAGCCAAGTTCCTCCAGCGGTTCACCGGCAAATATCCCTGGGCGCATCTGGACATCGCGGGCACCGCCTGGAAGGGTGGCGCTGCGAAAGGTTCGACGGGACGCCCGGTCGGGTTGCTGTTCGAATTCCTGCTGGGCCAGGTGGGCAGCGCGGCCGCCAAGCCAAAGCGGCAGGCTGCGGCCAAGCGCAAATAATCGGCCGATGACCGGCGTCGAGTTCCACTTCAATGCGCCCGACAAGGTGGGCTACGCCTGCCGGCTGCTGCGCAAAGCCGTCGGCAAAGGCGCCAGGCTGGTGGTGACCGGCGAGCCGGCGCTGCTGCGGGAACTGGACACGGCCTTGTGGACCTTCTCGCCCGTGGAGTTCATACCTCATTGCTATGGCGATGCCGCTGGTGCGACGGTACTGGCCGCATCGCCCGTGGTGCTGTCCGACGCCGCCCACGCGGCTTCGCAGCACGAGGTGCTGGTCAATCTCGGGCCGTCGGTGCCGGCGGGCTTCGAGCGCTTCGAACGGCTGATCGAGGTGGTGACCGCCGACGAACAAGACCGGGTGCAGGGCCGCCGCCGCTGGAAGCACTACGCCGACCGCGGCTACGCAATTCAAAAGCATGACCGCGCCGAGGAGGCGTCCTGATGGCCGGGCGGCAGCCTCCGCGCTACGTTCCGACTTTGACGGAGGTGGTCAAGACCGCCCCCGGTTCGGTTGCCGGCGGCGCCGCAAGCAGCCTGACCGAGGACCAGTTGATCGACCGCGTGATGCAGCGCGTGGACCTCACGCTCGAGCGGCGCTTGCGCGAAGCGATTGCCGCCACGGTGCTGGAGCAGACGCGCGCGCTCGGCCCCTTGCTGCGCGGCGAAATCGAAGCCGTGGTGCGGCAGTCCGTGGCCCAGGCTTTCGCCGAAGAGCTCGAGGCCAGCAAACGCGCCCGCAAGTAGCGCGACGCACGCGGCGCCGCGAAAAATCCGTGGCGGCGCGCTACGGTTGCGTCAGAATCGGTGCTCGACTGTCATTCCTTTCACTTGGAGGTGCTATGCGGAGAAGTTATGCGTTCGGCGGGATAGCCGCTGCGGTCTTGATGGTTGCGGCCGGATGCGGCAAAAAGGATGAGCCGGCCACGCCGCCGGCTTCCACCGCGACGCCAGCCTCCGCGCCTGCAGCCGCTTCCGGCGCTGCCGACGTGATCAGGATCGGCCACGTGGCGCCGCTGTCCGGCGGACAGGCGGCGATGGGCAAGGACAACGAGAATGGCGCGCGCATGGCCATCGAGGACCTGAACACGCAGAACATCGAGATCGGCGGCAAGAAGGTTCGTTTCGAACTGGTCGCCGAAGACGACGCGGCCGATCCGAAACAAGGCACGGCCGCGGCGCAGAAGTTGTGCGACGCCAAAGTGGCCGGCGTGGTGGGGCACCTGAACTCAGGCACTACCATCCCCGCCTCCAAGGTCTACAACGACTGCGGCATTCCCCACATCACGCCCTCGGCGACGAATCCCGACCTCACCAAGCCCGGCTACAAGACCACCTTCCGCCTGATGGCGAACGACAACGCCCTGGGTTCAGGGCTGGCCTTCTATGCGGCGGACACGCTCAAGCTCAAGAAGATCGCGGTGATCGACGATCGCACCGCCTACGGGCAAGGCGTGGCGGAAGTCTTCAAGAAGACCGCGGTCACCAAGGGCGTGCAGATCGTGGACGAGCAGTTCACCACCGACAAGGCCACCGATTTCATGGCGATCCTCACCGCCATCAAATCGAAAAGCCCCGATGCCGTTTTTTACGGCGGCATGAGTTCGCAAGCGGGTCCTATGCTGCGCCAGATGGAGCAGCTCGGCATGACCAACGTCAAGTTCTTCGGCGGCGACGGCATCTGCGACCAGGAAATCATCAAGCTGTCCGGCGCCGGCAAAGCCTTGGGCAATGTGGTGTGCGCAGAAGGCGGTTCGTCCCTGGCGAAGATGCCCGGCGGCGAAGCCTGGAAGAAGCGCTACGACGCCAAGTTTCCCGGCCAGTTCCAGATCTACAGCCCTTACGTGTATGACGCCACCTTCGTGCTCGTCGATGCCATGAAGCGCGCCAATTCGGCCGACCCCAAGGTGTACACCGCCAAGATTCCGGAAACCGACTTCAAGGGCGTGACCACCACCGTGAAGTTCGAGCCGAACGGCGAGTTGAAGAATCCGTCGATCAGCATGTACACGTACAAGGATGGAAAGAAGACGACGATCGAATAGATCGCTGCGCTTCACGCCTTGCTCCAAATTGAAAGCCGCCGCAAGGTGGCTTTCCTTATTGCGGCCCGTTGCACGTGTGAAACTGCTGTAGGCGTCGCGTGATTGTTCGCGTAGGCATGTTCCTACAACCCGCGCCCTGCCTGCGTTTGCGGGCACATTGCAATAACCCACAGCTTGTGGGCCGGGTCCGAAAACAGTACTCTGCTGCGATTCTTGCCTACGGGTTTGTTACGTATTGGGGGCCAGCATGGAAGTAGTGGCGAAACTGCCTATCGTGGATCAGCGCGATAGTGAGCTGAAACAGGTTTTGAAAGCGCTCGGCGCGTTCCGGCGCGGGGAAAGCGGCGTGACGCTGCCGACCGAATGGGATGGGGTCTACGGCAAGATCGCTGCGGAGTTCAACGACCTGACGGCGCAGACCGCCCGCACGTCGCACAAATTGAAAGCGCTGGAGCCAGGCTCGCGCGGAGTGTCGCGTTCGCGCCGGCTCAGCGATGACAAGCTCACCGGTTTCTGGCAGAGCGACGTCGTCACCGTGAATACGGTGCTGGATGAGGTTGAGACACTGTCGGAGCACACGCGCACCTTCCTCGCCGCGCTGTCCGACTTGCGCAAGGGCAACGCGTCGGCCCAGCTGCCGCAGGACTGGACGGGCGTGTTCGGCAAGGTCGCCGACGCCTTCAACGACGTGGTCGCGGAAAACCTGCGCATGTCCCACGAACTCGCGCGCCTCTCGCGTGTGGTCGGCAAGGAAGGCAAGCTCAAGGAGCGCGCCTACGTTCCGAACGCAAGCGGTTTCTGGCGCGACTCGGCCGAATCCATCAACTCGCTCATCGCCGACCTGGTGCACCCGACGTCGGAAGTGGCGCGGGTGATCGGCGCGGTGGCGCAGGGCGACCTGTCCAAGTCCATGGCCCTCGAAGCCGATGGCCGTCCGCTGGAAGGCGAGTTCCTGCGCACCGCCATGATCATCAACAAGATGGTGCAGCAGCTGGGCACCTTCTCCGCCGAAGTGACGCGGGTCGCGCGCGAGGTGGGTACCGAAGG
>JAQGMT010000468.1 GCA_028292185.1 Ramlibacter sp.
TCCCTTGTCGTCAGAACGCGTCGGCGCCGCTGCGGGCCGCCGATTTGCTGAAATAGGCGTGCAGCTTGTCGAGGTGATTGGCCATGAGCCGCACCGCCTCGTCGGCGTCGCCACGCCGCAGGCTGCTCACGATCTGCCGGTGCGTGCTGACGGTGGTGGGCCTTGGCCCCACCTTGTATTGCTCCATCAGCTTGAGGACCAGGTCGGTCAGGGCGGACACCAGGATCACCAACACTTCGTTGCGCGTGGCGTGGCCCAGCAAGCGGTAAAAATCCAGCAGCTGCAGCCGCCTTTGCGCCATGTTGCCTTCCTTGCTCAGGCGTTGCGTGAGCGCGATGCTTTCCTCGAGCCGGTCGAAGTCAGCTTCGCTGCCACGCTCGCACGCGAGCCGCACCACGGCGCTCAGGACGATGGTGCGGCTTTCAGTCAGGCTGGCAATCGAGATGCCGCCGACATCGAGCACGTCATTGAGCGACTGCGTCACGAGATCGGTGTTGGCCTGCCTGATGAAGGTGCCGCCCTTGGGCCCCTTGCGAAGCTCGATCACGCCGCCGCGTTCCAGGCTGCGCAGTGCCTCGCGCACCGCGGAACGGGACACGCCGTATTTCTCGGCCAGGTCCCGCTCCGACTGCAGCTTGTGCCCGGGCTTCAGGTCGCCGCGGGACACCCGCGCCCGGATGTCCCCGGAGATGGCCTCGAAAACGCGCGCTTCCCGATCCATCCGGCTACTCCGCAACCACGCCCGCGGCTTTGATCATGGCCGCGGTGTCCAGAGACTCCGCCGCGATGGTGTCGCGCAGCTGCTTGCCGTCGCCAGCGACCACGTTCAATCCCCTGGACGTGACGTTCTGCTCCGCGAATTGCGGATCCGAGAGCACATCCTTCACCGCGCTGCGGATTTGACTGACGACTTCGGGCGGCGTGCCGGCGGGCGCGAGCAGTCCGTACCAGATCGAGACCTTCGCATACGGATAGCCCTGCTCAGGCGTCGTGGTGACCTTGGGGTACTGCGCGATGTGCGAGTTGCCCGCGATGGCGATCGGCTTGATCTTGCCGGCTTGCACCAGAGGCGCGATCACGGCGGCACTGCCGGCGCCGAGCTGCACGTCGCCGGCGGCCAACGCCGTGAGGTTGGGGGTGATGCCGTTGTAGGGGATATGGGCGATGTCCAGGTGCTCGCGGTCGTTGATCAGCGAGAACAGCAGATGGGGCTGGCTGCCGTTGCCGAACGAGCCGTAGTTCAGCGTGCCCGGCTTCTTCCTCGCCAGCGCCACCACTTCCTTCAGCGAGTTCGCGGGCAGCTGCGAATTCGCGACGATCAGCTGGTCGGCCTGCACCATCATCGTGATCGGCTCGAAGCTCTTGTCGGGGTCGTACGGAAGCTTCTTGTAGAGAAAGCGGTTGCCCACCATGGTCTGGTTCACCGTTGCCAGCAAGGTGTAGCCGTCGGCCGGGGCTCTGGCCACCTGCGCGGCGCCGATGGTCGAACCTGCGCCCGCCTTGTTCTCGACGACGATGGGTTGCTTCCAGCGCTCGGACAGCTTTGCGCCGACCGCGCGCGTGAGCACGTCGACGCCGCCGCCCGGTGCGAAGGGCACGATGATGGTGATCGGCTTGGATGGGTAGGCCTGCGCCTGCGCGGCCAGCGAGCCGGCCGCCATGAGGCAGGCCGCGAGAGCGGGTTTGAGGTTCACTGGATGTTCCTTGGACTGATGTTGATGAGTGACGCGCTGCCCTCGGCTGTCACGCGTAGACGTGGCCGTCGAACAAGCGGCGGGTGGTTCGATAGAAAGAGCCGTGCTCGGCCTTCCAGCCCTGCGCGTCGCGGCAGACGTCCGCGGCCACGACGAGCACGCCTGAAGGCATGGCGATGCGCAGTGCACCGGCGTCGCGCTGGGGCCGTGCCAGGCTTGCGGGAAGGCTGCCTTCGATCTGCATGGCCACTGCCGTGCAAAGCGAGCCCGTCAGCGGCAGCGCGCGATGCGGCTGGCCGTTGGACAGCATTCGAACGACGAGGTCGCAATCGCGCTCCTCGATCACCTGCCGGTCCAGCGTGGTGGTGCGCCGGGGTGCGCTCACCGCGGCGACGTAGGGGATGGCGCGGATGGCAGCCGCCGCCTCTCGGTTGGGCGCGATGCCCATGGCCACGGAACCTTGCAATCGCAGTTCCGCCAGTGCGCTCATCGCCGTCGCGTTGGCGCCCAATTCGTCCGGCGACTCGCCGCCGGTCAGCCCGAGTTCCGATGCGGCGACGAACACGCAGGCATTCGCCGCGTCCACCAGCGAGACGGTCACTGCGCCGAGGCCGGGCAGCTCGAAGGATTGGGTGACGCGGCCTGACGGCAGCAGCCGCCCCGTGGATGCGCCGCCGGGCTCCAGGAAGTCGAGCCGCACGGGCGCCCCCGTGCCGTCGACCCCGGGTATCGCGAGGCTGCCTTCTTCCAGCGACTGACCGCCTCGCACCTGGAAATGCGCGCGGATCAGCTTGCCGGTGTTGGTGTTGTGGATGCGCACGCCGGCTTCGCCGTCGCGCGGTACGTCCACCAGGCCTTCGTCCACCGCGAACGGACCGATCGCGGACGACATGTTGCCGCAATTGCTGCTGTAGTCCACAAGGGCGTCCTGCACCTGCACCTGAGCGAAGGTGTAGTCGACATCGGCGCCGTCGATGGTGGGCGGTCCCACAACGCAAACCTTCGACAGCGAGGAGACGCCGCCGCCCATGCCATTGAGCTGGCGCCCATAGCGATCGGGCGTGCCCATGGCCCTGAGAAAAATCTCATCCCATTGCGCGCGATCGGCGGGCAGGTCGCGGGCGTGGAACACGATGGCCTTGCTCGTGCCTCCACGAATGAAGGCAGCGGGAAAACGGCGGCGCATGGGATTTCCTTTAATAGGCGCGCGGCGAAACGGCTTCGCACTCGCGCACCGGCAACGTCATCGCGCCGACCTGCTCGATCTCGATGCGCACCTCATCTCCGGGGCTGACAGGCCCGACCCCTTCGGGCGTGCCGGACGCGATCACGTCGCCCGGCTGCAGCGTCATAACCGATGAAGCCATTTCGATCAGCTCGGCGATGCCCACGATCATGTCGCGGGTGTTGGCGCTCTGCTTCAACTCGCCGTTCACCCACAGCTGGTTCTTCAGCGATTCCGGTGCGGCGACCTCGTCCGCGGTGACGATCCAGGGGCCCATCGGCGTGAAAGTCTCGAACGATTTTCGCATCGAGCGCTCTTCTTCGGCCACCCCTTTTTCGATACGCATCGTGGCATCGATCAGGCAGGAATAACCGAAGACGAAGTCCATCGCCTTCTCGCGCGGGACGTTGCGAGCCAGCCGCGAAATGACAACCGCGAGTTCCGATTCGTGATCGAAGCGCCGCTGCGATCCTTTGGGCAGCAGCAGTGCGCCGCCCGCCCCAACCAGGGACCCGGGCGCTTTGAGGAACAGCCCTTGTTCACGTGCGGATCGGCCGCCCTGCGTGACGGTCCGGCTGCCCAGTTCGCCGATGTGCTTCTGGTAATTGGCCGGGGCGGCCAGGATGTGCTGCGGTGCTGGGTTGGGCGCCAGCAGGCGAACCGACGACAGTGCGGTCGCCGGCGCGCTGGTGCGGAAATTCGCCAGCTTGTTGCGCATCGTCGGCCAGTTGGCGATCAGCCAGTTCATGCGCTGGCGCGGCAGATGCGCGAGGAAGTCGGGCAGGGCGGCCGTGATGTCGTACACGGCGTCGCCGTCGACCACGCCGAGCCGGTAATCGTTGAAGGAGGCGAGTTTCATCAGGAGAGCTTCACAATGGTTTTTGGTGGCCGCCGTTTTCCGCCAGGGCTTCTTCGAAGAAGTAGCCCAGCGCCGACATGGCCGGAATGTCGTTGACCTGGAACAGCACGGCTTGCGCATTGGAGCGATTGAGGTGCTCGTGCCAGGCCCAAGGTTGGACGGTGAGGAAGTCACCCGTGTTCCATTCGTAGGGTATGCCGTTCACGATGGTCGTGCCTTGTCCGCTGACGACGTAATAAAGCTTGCTGCCGGTGTGCCGGCGCGCGCGTGTATGCGTGTGGGGCCTGAGCATCTGCAGGCGCATGCCCATGGTCCGCATCACCGGGCCGCCGTTCAGGGGATTGCGGTATTCGAGCACTACGTCCTCGAAAGGATCCGGCTCCAGGCCCGCCGCCTGTTGCAAGGCCGTCTGCGCCATTTCGCGCGGATAGGCCAGCAAGGGATTGTTGGCGCCGGCCGGCGCGCAGCCAGGCGGGCTCATCAGGCCGCTGCCGTAGCGGCGCCATGAGCTGTCCGGGACGGCATCCACTTTCTGCTGCAGTTGCTCGGACGGCTCGAAAAAGGTCGCGTGCATCGACTTCATCAGCGAGATGTCCAGCACGTCGAGCCAGATCATGGGCTCCTTGCCGTGGTACTCGTGGTCGTGCCACGTCATGCCGGGCGTGAGCACGAGGTCGCCCTCGTTCATCGCGTAGCGTTCGCCATTCACGGTGGTGGTCGCCCCGTTGCCCTTCATGATGAAGCGGAAGGCGTTGGCCGTATGCCGATGGTTGCTCGCGATTTCACCCGGCAGGATGACCTGGATCGAGGCCCAGAACGTGTGCGTCGTGCCGTAAGGCAGCCCAGGATTGTGCAGCCTCAGCGTGCGGCGATTGCCGCCAGGTTCGAGCGTGAGCTGCTTGCCCAATCGATCGAGCAGGGGCGCGAGGTCGGTCCAGCGCCAGTGCACCGTCTGGCTCGCCGACTGGGGTGTGCGGGAGAACAGCGGCGGATCGTCGGGCTGGTGCACCCTGCAATTGAATTTAGCGAGGTCTTCTTTCAAGGCCCTGCGAGCGGCCTCGTCGGCCATTGTGTGTTGCTGCGCCATACCTCAAGCCTCCGCGATGACAGCTTTGAACGAAACCGGCTCGGCGCGGCCGGCGATGGCGCCGCGCACGGTATCCACCAGCGTCGCCACGTCTTCGGGCAGCGCGTCGCCGCGCCACGACACCTGGCCGTCGGGGCGCACCAGCACCAGGCGGCGCTCATAGAGGCGCGCGGCGTTCTCGTCCTGCAGGTCGACTACTTCCAAGGGCAGGCCGGCCGCCGCGGCCGTCTTGCGCAGCGCCTGGACGTCCGGGGGATTCGCGCCGAAGCGCAGCAACACGAAACCCTTGCCGAACAGGTCCAAGGTCGACTTGCCTTCTCCGATCCAGGCATGGGGCGCCCGCGAGCCCGGCCGCGCGGTCGGCGTGTACTTCGAAACCTCCAGCGGCGGGCATGGCGTGCCGTCAGGCACCACGACGGGCGAGCCCTCGTAGACGTAGCCCAGATGCACGCCGATCGAAAACCATTCGCGGCGCATCATCTCGGTGTAGCGTTCGCCGTATTCGCGCCGCGCCGACTCCACTTCGGGGTCGTTGCTGTCGAACACGCGCGGGTCGGGCTGCAGGATGCGCGGCGACAGCATGCGGCGCAGGTTCTCCGTCGCTTCGCCGACATTGCGCACTGCCACGGGCAACTGCTCCACCTCGTAACTTTCCAGCAGGTGCTCGCCGCCCCAGCCTTGCAGGACACCGGCCAGCTTCCAGGACAGGTTGACCACGTCGAGCAAACCCGTGTTCATGCCGAAGCCGCCGGTCGGCGAAGTGAGGTGCGCCGCATCGCCGGCGATGAAGACGCGGCCTTTGCCGTAGTGGCGGGCAACCAGCTGGCGGCGTACCCAGGGCAGCATCGAAAGGATCTCGAAATCGAACGGCTTGCCGACGGCGCGAACGATGGCGGCGCGCGCCTCGTCTTCGGTCAAGGTGCGCTTCTCGGAATCGCCGATCAGCGAAAAGCGCCACTGGTCCCGGCCATTGATCGCCACCAGCGTGGCCCACGTTCCTTCCGGCCCGATGAAGATGAAGCGATAGCCGGGCTTCTTGTCGTGCAGCTGTTCCAGGCCGTCGCATCGAAAGACGATATTGGTGGTGTAAGTGAGGACGGCGTCGCCTTCCATCTCGATGCCCAGCGACTGGCGCACCTTGCTCGCGCCGCCATCGCAGCCCACCAGGTAGTCCGCTGAAATGGTTCGCTGCTCGCCGGTTCGCACATCCTGCACGATCGCTTCGACGTGGGTGCCGCGGTCCTCGAATTCGAGCAGTTCGGTTTCGAAGCGCAAGGACACCGATGGCGAGCTCTTGGCGAAACGCTGTAGCACCGGATCGAAGAAGTTCTGCGGGCAGCGCTCGCGCTTTTGCGGGCTGTGGGGCGGCGGCTTCTCCTGGCTCGGCGGCGGGAAGGGCTCGCGGCCGAATTCGTAGCCGTTGAGGTGGGTGACCCAGGCGCAATCCTGGGGGTAGTCACGGTTGTAGCCCGCGGACTCCACCCAATCGACGATGCCCCACCGCCGGCAGAACTCCATCGCGCGGATCCCGACCATGTCCATCTTCGGCTGGGCCACGCTCCCGTCGCCTTTTTCGATCAGGGTGCATGCGACGCCGCGCCATCCCAGGTCGCCGGCCAGTGCAAGGCCGACAGGGCCGCCACCGATGATGAGTACAGAAGTTCGGGATGAATGCATGGGTCCAGAAGAAAAAAAACGGGCGGGCGAGACTGCCGCTAAAAGTGGTCTGACCAAGTTGGTCGGACCGAATTCTAGGCAATGCACCTTGGGAGATCAAGGGCCCTACGATCAGGGGGGTTTTCAGCGCGTGCGGCGCTTGCGAGTGCGCTGCATCACCGAATCGATGTGCTAGAGTCGCTGCGCCCCGCTGCGGGGCATTTTTGTTGTCGCGATGAAATTCGGAATGCATGAACATGACGGCGGAAGCGCAACGGGAGCACTGTTGACGAACTCTGCCGCGCGTGCGCTGTGCAAAGCGATTGGTGGTGCGGGAGCGCTCCTCGTTTGCGCAACTGCATTCGC
>JAQGMT010000492.1 GCA_028292185.1 Ramlibacter sp.
AAGGACAAGGCACTCGCAGAGTGCCTTGTTATCTCCTTATAGTTTTTGCTTCTGCATGAAGCTGTCGAACCCCATCTCCGTGAAGCGGAACCAGAGGTTCTGGTCGGCGCGGAAGGTGGAGTAGTCGGCGTAGATCTTCTTCCAGTCCGGATTCTTGGCGTTCAGGTCGTCATAGACGGCCATCGATTCCTTGAATGCGACGTTCATCAGGTCGGTGGGGAACGCGTGCAGCTTGGTGCCGCTGCCCACCAGCGTCTTCAGCGCCGCGGGGTTGACGGCGTCGTACCGGGCCTGCATCACGATGTGCGCATGCGAGGCGGCCGACTCGATGATCGCCTTGTTCTCCGCCGAGAGGGCGTCGTACGCCTTCTGGTTGATGAACACGTCCAGCTGCGGGCCGCCTTCCCACCAGCCGGGATAGTAGTAGTGCGGCGCGACCTTGTTGAAGCCCAGCTTCAGGTCGTCGTAAGGTCCCACCCACTCGGCGGCGTCGATCGTGCCCTTTTCCAGCGCCTGGTAGATTTCACCGCCGGGGATGTTCTGCGGCACGCCGCCCATGCGCTCGATCACCTTGCCCGCGAAGCCGCCGACGCGGAACTTCAAGCCCTTGAAGTCGGCCGCCGACTTGATTTCCTTGCGATACCAGCCGCCCATCTGCGCCCCGGTGTTGCCCGCGGCGAAATTGATGATGTTGTACTTGGCGTAGAACTCGCGCATCAGCTTCTTGCCGTTGCCTTCGTAGTACCACGCGGTCATCTGGCGGCTGTTCAGGCCGAACGGGATGGCGCAGCCCAGCGCGAACACTTCGTTCTTGCCGAAGAAATAATAAGGCGCGGTGTGCGCCACTTCAACGGTGCCTTGCTGCACGCCGTCCACCACGCCGAAGGCGGGCATCAGTTCGCCGGCCGCGTGCGTGGAAATTTCGAATTTGCCGCCGGACATCTCCCGGACGGCCTTGGCGAAGGTTTCGGCGCCGCCGTACAAGGTGTCGAGCGACTTCGGGAAGCTCGAGGCCAGGCGCCAGCGGATCGTGCCCGACGAAACCGCGGGCGCACCAGGCGCCGAAGCAGCGCCTGCAACAGGGCCGGAAGCGGCGGGCGCCGGCGCGGCGGCTTTCTCTTCCGATTTGCCGCAGGCCGCTGCCAACGCCGCGGCGGCTGCGACACCGGCGGTTTTCATTATCGATCGACGATCCATGGGGTTCACTCCTCGTTAAGGTTGGCAAAATCGCGGGCCGTACCGGCCTCGCGGTTGCGATGACCAGCGCAGCAGCCGAGCTGCTCATCATTCTAGGAATGCACTCACCCCCGCACTCAGGGGTTTTCCCTTGCGCGCTACAGAAAACCGAAGCAGGGGTGTCGAGCCTTTCAGCTCACGATCTTCAGGGAAGGTTGAAGGCGCGGAATGATTTCGCCGAAACGGCTGCGCACCGAAGCCTCGATGCCGGCTGCGTCGAGGCCCTGCAGCGCCAGCAGCTTGGCGGGATCGCCTTGCACCGTGAACTCGTCGCGCAGTCCCAGCTGCAGCAAGGGCTTGAGCACGCCTGCCGCCTGCAACACCTCGCCCACCGCGCTGCCGGCGCCGCCCATCACGGCGCCCTCTTCCACCGTGACCAGGGCCTGATGCCGGGCCGCCACTTCCAGCAGCAGTTCGGCGTCGAGCGGCTTGACCCAGCGCATGTTGACGACCGTGGCATTGAGCCGCTCCGCCGTGGCCAACGCCGGATGCAGCAAGGTGCCGAAGGCCAGTATGGCGATCTCCTTGCCTTCCCTTCGCACTTCACCCTTGCCGAAAGGCAGTGACGCGAGGCCGGGCTCGATGGCGACACCGGCGCCGGCGCCGCGTGGATAGCGCACGGCGACCGGATGGTCCTGCTCGAACGCGGTGGTGAGCAGCTTGCGGCATTCGTTCTCGTCGGCGGGGCAAGCCACGCTGACGTTCGGGATGCAGCGCAGATAGGCGATGTCGTATGCGCCCGCGTGGGTCGGGCCGTCCGCCCCGACGATGCCGGCGCGGTCCAGTGCGAACACCACCGGCAGCTTCTGCAGCGCCACGTCGTGAATGAGCTGGTCGTAGCCACGCTGCAGGAACGTGGAGTAGATCGCCACCACCGGTTTCATGCCCTCGCATGCGAGGCCGGCGGCGAAGGTGACGGCATGCTGCTCGGCGATGCCGACGTCGAAGTAGCGCTTCGGGAAGCGCTTGTCGAACTCGACCATGCCCGAGCCCTCGCGCATCGCCGGCGTGATGCCGATCAGGCGATCGTCGTGCGCCGCCATGTCGCACAGCCAGTTGCCGAAGACCTGAGTGAAGGTCTGTTTGGACGGCGTCGTCGGCTTCACCAGGCCGACCGCTGGATCGAACTTGCCGGGGCCGTGGTAGTTGACCGGATCGGCCTCTGCGAGCTTGTAGCCGTAGCCCTTCTTGGTCACGACGTGCAGGAATTGCGGGCCCTTCAGGCCGCGCAGGTTCTCCAGCGTGGGGATCAATGAATCGAGGTCGTGACCGTCGATCGGGCCGACGTAGTTGAAGCCGAACTCCTCGAAGATCGTGCCGGGCACGACCATCCC
>JAQGMT010000004.1 GCA_028292185.1 Ramlibacter sp.
TGGATCACACCTTCGTGAACATGCCCTCGGTGATGTTCGATGCGGTGCTCGTGCCGGGTGGCGCGCTCAGCGCGCAGGCGCTCGCGCGCAACGGCGATGCGGTGCACTTCGTGCTCGAGGCCTACAAGCACTGCAAGGCCATCTGCGTGATCGGCGAAGGCGCGCAGCTGCTGCGCACGGTGGGCGTCGGCGCTGAAGGCTCGCCTTCGGTCCCTGGCGTGATCGTCGGCAAGAACGATCCGCCAGCGCGAGCGCAGCTCGCCCAGGATTTCATCGCTGCCATAGCGCGGCATCGGCACTGGAGCCGGCCCAACATCGACGCGGTGCCCGCCTGAATCTGCGCGCCGCAGCCGCACGACATAAGCAAGCTCCTACGCGGCCTTGCCTTGCGCGCTGACTCGCGCGTTCTCGCCGGTGCTCCCAAATACATGCTGTGGCCCGCGTACGCCGGCCCGCAAAGCTGTACATCTGTATTTGTATCTAGGAGAGTGAACATGGCATCGAGCAACCAGGGGAAGCAGGGCGGCGGCAAGCAGGGCGCCAGCCCGCGCGGCACGTCGGGCCGCGGCTTCGCCTCGATGGACCCGCAGCGCCAGCGAGAAATCGCCAGCCAGGGTGGCAAGGCCGCCCACGAGAAGGGCACCGCACACGAATTCACTTCGGAAGAAGCCAGGCAAGCCGGAAGCAAAGGCGGCCAGGCTGCGCACGAAAAGGGCACCGCTCACGAATTCGATTCCGAGGAAGCGCGTGAAGCCGGGCGCAAGGGCGGGCAAGCCAGCCACGGTGGCGCCGGCAGTCGTGCCAAACAGGCGGGCCAGCCCAGCCCGCCTGCCACTCCAGCCGGCAAACAGGCTGGTGACGCCGGGGAAAGCCAAGGCGAAGCCCGCTAGGCGCGAACAGGCCAGGGGGCCGGGGGCACCCGGCTTTTTTTTGCGCTGCCGATCGCCGCCATCAGGCGGGTTGGCCGAGCAAGGCCTCCTTCAGCTTCCAGTCGGCCGGATTCGGGCCGAGCCACAGACGCAACAGCGCGGCGTAGAACTCCGGCTCCCTGAAGGGCTCGCCCTGGGGCACGCCTTTGATGGTGATCACCGTGCCGGTGCCGGGCACCCAATCGATGAGAAAGTTGTCGCCCGCGTCGAGTTTCTTCACATCCGAAAAGATCTGGCTCATGCGGATCACGCCGGGGATCAGCGAGGAAAAGCGCGACTTGTCCATGTTGTCTTCCATGCCGCGCGAAAACATCTTGCCCAGCTCCGACGCGTCGATCTCGCGCAGCATCGTGACGTTCATCCGTTTCGCGCCGGGCGCGGCGAGCACCTCGTCGGGGGTGCCGGCTTTCTTGCTCAGGTACAGGCCGGCCGTGTACACCTTGAACACGGCTTTGTAGCGCACGCCGGCTCCATTGAGCCGCAGCTTGCCGCCGTGCACGTCGGCCGTTTCGGCATACTTCACACCAGCGACCACCGCCTGCGCCGCGACGCCGGACGCACCGAGCGCCGCGAGCGCCGCCACCACCAACATCCCGCTCGCTTTCATTTGGTTCCCCCGTGGGTCAAGATTCGCTGACGACAGGCTTGCATTTTTTGCTTTGCGACGTCCGCGGCACAACCGCTTTTCCTGTGAGAACTTTCACAGCGGCCCAGCCTGCGTCGGCCGCCGGACGGGTTTGCTACACTTGTGGCCATGTTCATCCACCGCACTGCCATGTCGGGCCGAAAAGGCCGGGGAGCCTGGCCCTGGCGCAAGCCCGATCGCGTGCGTTCCTGATTGCACGGGGCAGCCCGTGCCCCGCGCCTCGCAAGAGGCACCCTGGTTGGAAATGAGGCGACCTGCTCGCCGAGCTTGTGGAGGCTCACCGTGATCACCGAACTCGAATTCAAAAGCCTGGCCTTGCAAGGTTTCAACCGGATACCGCTGATCGCCGAGGCGTTCGCGGACCTGGAGACGCCGCTATCGCTGTACCTGAAACTGGCGCATGCGCGCGGCGGCGGCAAGCACAGCTTCCTGTTGGAGTCGGTGGTGGGCGGCGAGCGTTTTGGCCGCTATAGCTTCATCGGGCTGCCGGCTCGCACCCTGCTGCGGGCCAGCGGCTTCGGTGCCGACGCCTTGACGGAGATCGTCACCGACGGGCAGGTGGTGGAGACCGCGCGCGGCAACCCGCTCGATTTCGTCGAGCAGTACCAACAGCGCTTCAAGGTCGCACTGCGGCCGGGCCTGCCGCGCTTTTGCGGTGGGCTGGCCGGCTACTTCGGCTACGACACCGTGCGCTATATCGAAAAGAAACTCGAGAAAAGCTGCCCGCCCGATACGCTCGGCTGCCCGGACATCCTGTTGCTGCAGTGTGAAGAGCTCGCGGTGATCGACAACCTGTCGGGCAAGCTGTACCTCATCGTTTATGCCGACCCCGGCCAGACCGAGGCGTACGCCAACGGCAAGAAGCGGCTGCGCGAACTGCGCGAGCAACTCAAATACTCCGTCAGCGCGCCGGTCATCAAGCAGAGCCAGAGCTTTCCCGCGGAGCGCGACTTCTCCAAACCGGAATACCTGCGCGCCGTCGAGCGGGCCAAGGAATTGATCGCGGCGGGCGACTTCATGCAAGTGCAGGTGGGCCAGCGCATCAAGAAGCGCTATACCGAATCGCCGCTGTCGCTGTACCGTGCGCTGCGCTCGCTCAATCCGAGCCCGTACATGTACTACTACCATTTCGGCGACTTCCACGTCGTCGGGGCCTCTCCTGAAATCCTGGTGCGCCAGGAGCAAACGCCCGAGGGGCAGAAGATCACGATCCGCCCACTGGCGGGAACGCGGCCGCGCGGCGCGACGCCCGAGCAGGACAAGCTGGTCGAGCAGGAATTGCTGTCGGACCCCAAGGAACGCGCCGAGCACGTGATGCTGATCGACCTTGAACGCAACGACCTTGGACGGGTCTGCGCGCCAGGCACCGTGGAAGTCGACGAGCTGATGGCGGTCGAAAGCCACGCGCACGTCCATCACATCGTGAGCAACATTCGCGGCCGGCTGCGCGATGGCGTCACGCCCGGGCAGATCATCCGGGCGGTCTT
>JAQGMT010000047.1 GCA_028292185.1 Ramlibacter sp.
TAGGTGTGGCCATCGACGCGGGTGCACATCTCCGCGAAGTAGTAGAAGTTGTCGGCGGCGCGCGGCACCAGCTGTTTGCCGGTCTGCGCAATCACCTGGCCGGTGTCGTTGGTTTCGGTCTGCGCCAATTCCGGAACGTGCGCTGCGATAAGGTCGCCGAGCTTGCGAACCAGCTTGGCCCGTTGCGGCGCGGGCATCGCTGCCCATTTGGGGAAGGCATCTTTCGCTGCGGCCACGGCGGCATTCACTTCGGCCTCACCGCCGGACGCGACTTCCGCCAGCACCTCCTGGGTGGCGGGATTCACGGTTTGGAAGTACTCGCGCCCTTGGACGGCCTTGCCGTTGATGAGATGGTTGATCTGCATGTTCTTCTTCGATTGGACGCTGCCTGCGGCGGCTACCCGATGGTATTCATCAGCGCACCGACGCGCTCGATCTCGGTGACGATCACGTCGCCCGGCCGGCAATCGACAACCCCATCGGGCGTGCCGGTAAGGATCAGGTCGCCAGGACGCAAGGTCATGAAGCTGGAAAAATATTCGATAAGAAATGGCACGTCGAAAATCATGTCGCGGGTGTTGCCCGATTGCGTGGTCTTGCCGTTGACGGTGGTGCTCAGCGCCAAGGCCATCGGGTCGGGAATGTCCGCGGCATCCACCAGCCACGGCCCGAGGGGGGTGGCCCCGTCGCGGTTTTTCACGCGCAGATTCGGGCGGTACCAATTTTCCAGGTAGTCGCGGATCGCGTAGTCGTTGGCTACCGTGTAGCCAGCAATGAAGTCGTAGGCATCGTCGCGCTTCACCTTCTTCGCCGTCTTGCCGATCACCACCGTGAGCTCGCACTCGTAGTGCATGAATTTCACGTCGGGCGGCCGGCGCGTCACCTGGCGGTGGCCATTGAGCGCGTTCTCGCCTTTCAGGAACACCAGCGGCTCCTCGGGCGCCTTGAAGTCGAGTTTCTTGGCTCGGTCCGCGTAGTTCAATCCCAAGGCAAGGATGGTGCGGGGCTGCGCGGTCGGCGCCAGCGGAGGCAGCCAAGTGACCGCCTCGGCGCCGACCAAATGGCCGTCGTCCAACAGCAGCTGGCCGTCACGCTCGCTCGCGCTGCGCACCGTGCCTTGGTAAATCACCCGCGCGGATTTCATGCGGCCTCCGCGACGAGACGATTGCCCAGCCTGCCCAACCCCGCGCAGGTGATCTCGATCAAGTCACGCGCGCGCGCCCGCGGCCGGCCGGCGCCGAGGCCCAGCATCAGGGCATCACCCGCGCCGAGCGTCATGAATTCGCCGACCTCGGCGAGCAACTGCGCCGGGGTGCGCACCAGCTGATCGAAGGTGACGGTCTGCTTGAGTTCGCCGTTGATGCGAACCTCGAGCACGAAGCGCGAAGGATCGACCGCTGCCCCGGCGGCCAGCAGCGTGCCGCCGATACCGAGGAAGCCGTCCGGGCATTTGAAGCGCGTCGGCGGGCGGAAGTAGCTGGCATGCGGCACCGAGAGGTCATTCATCAACAGGTAGCCCGCCACCTGGCCCGGCGCTTTCATCAGCAGGGCCACCGTGGCCCCGATCTCGACTTCAGGGACGGCCGCCGGCAGCACGATGTCGCCCCCGTCCGCGCTCCAGGTGTTCGCGGGCTTGATGTACAAGACCGGCGCCTGCGGCGGCGCCTTGTACGGCGCTTCGGTCATCTGCGGCGCCCAGGCTTCGAACTCCGCGCGGGAATTCAGCAAGGTGCCGTACACGTTGCGCAAGGAGCCGATGCTCACGGTTGCTCCAGTTGGATCACTTTGTCCAGCAAACCATAGAGCTCGGTCAGCTTTTGCTTGCCGAGCGACTTTTCCATCCAGCCGTAGTGCGCCTCGATGACGTGCGACAGCTTCTCCACCAGCCTGCGGCCCTTGGCCGTGGCTTGCACCACCGTGCGGCGCTGGTCGGCGGGGTCGCGCTCCCGCTTCACGAGGCCGTCGCGCTCCATGCGCGCCAGCACACCGGTGAGGCTCGGCCCCAGGATGTAAGCCTCGCGCGCGACCTTGCCGGTTTCCACCGTGCCCTGTTCCCCCAGCACGCGCAGCACACGCCATTGCTGATCCGACAGCCCGTGTTCGCGCAAGCTTGGCCGTGTGTGAGCCATCACGGACTCGCGTGCCTGCAGCAGCAGGCGGGGCAAATTGCGGTGGACGAACGGGGTGGCCATGGGCGAATAGTTAACATGTTAAATGACGGGCGCCCGGGCTTCAACCCATCGGCCGGCGCGACCGATTTCAGCTATTCTCCGCCTCGCGATGAGTCATTAGGTATGACGCTCGCTGAGCCATCCAACCCAATAAGGAGACAGCATGAATTCGATAGGCGATGTCCACAACACTTCGCACCAGGGCCGCTTCGCCCGGCTGCGAGAAGCCCTGTCAGCCAAGCCGGGGATGGCGATGCGTGCGGCTCTGCTTTGCACCGCCTTGCCGGTAGTCGTGGGCTTGTCCTCTTGCGGCGGCGGTGACGCCCAAGCGCAGGCACTCACCTTCACCCTCGACAGCCCCGACCTCGCGACGGGCACCTTTGCCAGCAAGTTCATCCTGAATGGCTTTGGCTGCACCGGCACCAACGTATCGCCAGCCCTGCAGTGGCGCAATGCGCCGGCCGCGACGAAATCGTTCTCGCTGCTGATGTTCGATCCGGATGCGCCGACCGGCAGCGGCTTCTGGCACTGGGGCGTCTACAACATTCCGCCGACCGTGACCGCCTTGGCGCAAGGCGCGGGCAACAGCCCCACGACCTTGCCGGCGGGTGCGTCCGGCGGCACGACCGATCTGTTCGACACCGGCACCACAGGGGTCAACGGCAACTACGGCGGTCCGTGCCC
>JAQGMT010000062.1 GCA_028292185.1 Ramlibacter sp.
CGTGGCCTTTCATCGCCGCGCCGCGGCCCGGCACGATGGCTTCCGCCCGCAGGGCGCGCAGCGCCTCGAGCGTGGCCGGCCACTCTTGCAGCTGCGCGTCCCCGGTGTAGACGCCCGCCTCGTATTCGACCAGGTCACCCGAGAACAGCACTTTCTCTTCTTCGATCCAGGCGATGGTGTCGCCTCGCGTGTGGCCCCAACCGGGATGCCAGATCTGCACCTTCACGCCACCCAGGTCCACGGTGAGCTTGCCCGGTGCTTCACCCTTGGCCGGATCGCCCCCGCCGATCACCATGCTCGGCCACGTAAGGCCGGGCACCGATTCAGCGTTGCGAAACAGACGCGGAAAGCGCTCCATCTCCGAGTGCATGTCCTGCTGGCCGCGCTCGGCGATCAGCTCCAGCGTCCCTTGGCTGGCGATGATTTCCGTCGCGCCTTCAGCGGCGAAGGCGCTGGCGCCCAGCACGCGCACCGCGTGATAGTGCGTCAGCAGCACGTATTTGATCGGCAGCTTGCTCACGGTGCGGATGCGCGCGATCAGGTCTTTCGCCATCGCAGGCGTGGCCGTGGCATCGCTCACCAGGATGAACTGGTCGCCGATGATCACGCCCGAGTTCGGGTCGCCCTCGGTGGTGTAGGCCCAGCAATGATTGCTCAGCTGCTCGAAAGTAATTTTCTTGTCGGTCAGGTCGGACTGGCTGGCGAAGGCTTTGGACATGAATTTCCTTTTTGCGGCGGGCCGCGGCGAGCACAATTTTACGTACCCCTCGGCGAGCGACGTGAATGCGCGCGCGCTCAGTGCGCCAGGCCACGCTCCAGCAGCGCGATGACTTCCTCGGCGAACGCGGCATAGCTCATCGGGCCGCCGGGACGCAGCCACGTGAAAGTCCAATTGATCATGCCGAACAGCATCATGACCAGCGCGCTCTGGTTGGCCGGGGTCACCCGCGCCGGGTAGGCGCGGCGCAGGAAGCGGGTCACCGCAGACACCAGGTCCCGTTGCCGGTCGAGGATCAGCTCGCGCTGCGCTTCCCCGAGGAACTTCGTGTCGTGCAGCAGCGCGACATGCCGCGTCGCGGAAGTTTCGTATTCCTGCAGGAAGCTTCGCACCAGCTCGTGCAAGGCGGCGCGCTCGTCGAGGTTGCGGCGTTGCGCCGTGGCCTCGGCCTGGCCGATGATCGCCAGCAGCCGCTGCGTGTAGCGATCGAGCAGGTCGAACAGGATGGCTTCCTTGCTCTCGTAGTAGTGATAGAGCCGCGCCTTCGATGTGCCTCCGGCGGCCGCGATGTCGTTCATGCTGGCCGCCGCATAACTGCGCTGGGCGAAGCATTGGGCCGCTACATCCAGGATTTCATCGCGCTTGATCTCGTGCTGGGATGACTTGGGCCGGGCCATCGGCCAATTATGCGGGGGCCCCTCATCGGGACGGCAGCGGCTCCCAGCTGAAACACGCAGGCGAGTCGCCGTGCCAGGCCTCGATCACCCATCGCTGTCCTGCATCCAGTCGCAGCTCGCCGCCCGCGTCCAGGACGTGATCGCCTGAATCATTGAGCGCGCCCTCATGCGGGCCATCGCAGGTGGCCCACAAGCGGCCATGCGCCACCCGCAGCAGACCGGCGTCGGGTGGCTGAAGCGTCATGGCCCGACCGGCCGCGAGCTTCCAGCGGCCCGGCGGCGCGGCTTGCGATTCATGCAATTTCAGGCGCGTTAGCAAGGCCACGGCAGCCCTTTCGAAGCGACGGTCTCGGGAATGAATGATTGTCCCTGGGCGCTTGGCGGTCCAATGAATTCCCGATACGCTATTGATACCCGACTCGCATCAATCAGCGCCCTCAAGACCACGCCGCATGCAGCACTCGCAAACCCATCTGCGCACCCGCCCTATATCAGCAGGTCAGTTGCGCGCCTTCGAGGCCGTCGCGCGACACCTGAACTTTCGGGCCGCGGCCGAAGAAATGGCGTTGACGCAATCGGCGGTCAGCCGACAGATCCAGGCACTGGAAGAAGAAGTGGGGACCAGCCTGTTCCTGCGCCACACCCGCGCGGTGGAACTCACCGGCGCCGGAGCGCAATTGCTGCTGGCCGTCACGCAGGCGCTGCCTCGCATCGACGGCGCGGTGCGGCAGATCCGCCAGAGCGCGGGACGGCGCGCTGTGGCGCTCACCACCTTTGCCTCCTTCGCCTCGATGTGGCTGATACCGCGGCTCGAACAATTCCAGCGCCAGCATCCGGACATCGACATCCGCATCGACGCTTCCGACACACCGCACGACCTGGAAGTGGCCGACGTGGACCTGGCGCTTCGCTACGGTCCCGCGACCCACATGCCGCCGCGCGCCATCCGGCTGTTCGGCGAGCAACTGACGCCGGTGGCCAGCCCCTGGCTGCTCAAGACCGGCGCACCCTTGAAGAAGGCGGCGGACCTGATGCAGTTCGCGCTGATCGAAGCCGGCGATGCGCAGCAAAGCCACCTTCAATGGCTGACATGGCGGCGCTGGTTCGACGAACGCGGCCTGCCCAAGCTGCAGCCCAAACGCTGGCTCTACTTCAACTATGCCTACCAGATGGTGCAGGCCGCGCTGACCGGGCAAGGCGTGGTGCTGGCGCGGCTGCCGCTGGTCGCCGAGAGCCTGGCGAACGGCGACTTGGTCGAGCCGCTGGCGCAGCAGCGAATGGATTCACCGATGGCGTATTGGTTGATCGTCGGCCCGCGCAGTGGACAGAGGCCCGAAATCAAGGCTTTTTGCGATTGGCTGCTGGCGCAAAGCAAGGCCACCCGCGAGACGATAGGCGAGCCAGCGGATCCGGACGCCGCCGCACCGCTTGATTGAGCTTCAGGAAAAAGGCCAGACCACGCCGTTGTCGTTGAGGATCGCGTCCAGCGGTACGTCGTGAGGCTCCGGCTCCAGGTCATCGAGGAACGCCTCGGTGAACCCCAGGCCCACGGTATAGGGCTTCGGCTGCAATTCCGAGAGCGTGCGGTCGTAGAAGCCGCCGCCGTAGCCCAGGCGAAAGCCCCCGGTGCCGTAGCCGACGCAGGGCACGAACAGCAATGTCGGCACGATGACTTGCGTATCCTTGGGTTTGGGAATGCCGTAGGCGTCCTCCTCCATCGGGCAGCCGGGGAACCATGCGTGAAACTTCAGCGTCTTATGCAGCTTGTCGACCACCGGCAGGCCGATCCGGCGCGGTTGGGGTTCATCGAGCAGCTCGCCGTCCTCTTTCCAGCGGTGTAACGCCGGCAAGGGATCGAACTCTCCCTTGATCGGCCAGTAGGCGCCAATGACGATGTCGGGGCGGTTGACCAGCCAGATGCGCAGGACCCGCTGCAGCAAGTCGCAGCGCTGTACACGATCGGGCATCTTCAGCCGTTGCTCGACAAGCTGCTTGCGCAAAGCCTTTTTTTGTTCCGACCTGTCCATAATCGCCCAATGAAGTTGTTGAGAATTTTGACACTGATCGCCCTCGCCGCCGCCTCGCAGGCGCAGGCACAACCCCAGGCCGACGACGTGATCGTCGAAATGAGCCAGGCGTTTCGCCAGGGCAACAAGGCCCGGCTCGCGCAATTGCTGCCCTTGGCACGCGGCCATGCCTTGGAGCCGTGGGCCGCTTACTGGGAGCTCAAGAGCCGGCTCGATACCGCCAGCGCCCAGGAGGTGCAGGACTTTTTCGGCCGCTTTCCCGACACCTACCAGGAAGATCGCCTGCGCAACGACTGGCTTTTGCTGCTGGGCCAGCGCCGCGACTGGACCAGCTTCGCGGCGGAGTATCCAAAGTACCGCATGAACGACGACCGCGAGGTGCGCTGTTACGCCTTGCTGGTCACGCAGCTGACGCAAGGTGCGGCGGCGCCTGCGGGCCTCGCCGACGAGGTGCGGCGCAACTGGTTCGCCCAGCGCGAGGACGACGGCTGCACCTTGGCCGCTTCGCGCCTGATCGGCGACAGCCAGGGCACACAGCGCCTGACCGCCAACGATGCGTGGCGCAAGGCACGGCTCGCGATCGAGGCGAACCGCCCGCGCGCGGCCGCGGCCGCGGTGGAAATGGCGGCGCCTGAAGCCTTGGGCCAATTCAGGGAACTCAATGCCAGCGCGGCCAAGTTCCTGGTCGGGCGGGTGGTCGTGGCCTCGAAGCCGCGCAAGGAAATGATCGTTCTCGCGCTGATCAAACTGGCCACCAGCGACGTCGAGAACGCGGCCCGTTTGCTCGAAGACAAATGGGGACCGCAGCTGACCGCGGAGGAACGCAACTGGGTCTGGGGCGTGATGGGCAAGACGGTGGCGCAGCGGCTGGGCAACGACGCGCTGGCGTACTACGCCAAGGTCAGCCGGGAGAGCGACCTGACCGACGAAATGCTGGCGTGGAAGGTGCGCGC
>JAQGMT010000109.1 GCA_028292185.1 Ramlibacter sp.
CCTTCGGCGCGATCGAAGTGAACAAGGACAAGTGCACGATGTGCCTGAGCTGCGTCAGCGCCTGCCCGGCCAGCGCCTTGCAGGACAACGCGCTGCTGCCGCAACTGCGTTTCATCGAAAAGAATTGCGTGCAGTGCGGCTTGTGCGCCACCACCTGCCCGGAAGACGCCATCGAGCTCGCGCCGCGGCTGTTGATCTCGCCCCAGCGCAAGGAAGCGCGCGTGCTCAACGAGATGCAGCCTTACGCGTGCATTCGCTGCGCCAAGCCGTTCGGCACGCTCAAGGCGATCGAAGCGATGCTCGGCAAGTTGTCCGGCCACTCGATGTTCCAGGGCGCCGCGCTCGAGCGCTTGAAGATGTGCGGCGATTGCCGCGTGATCGATATCTACTCGGCGACGGACGAGGCCAAGATCACGGATATCAGATGAGCACTTCGATGTTCCCCACCAGCAGCGCCCTCGACGAAGAAACCGCGCGCGCCGAGGTCTACGGCCTGCTCGCGCAGCTGTACTACGCCGCGCCTTCGCCGCAGGTCCTCGGCGCCTTGCGCGTCGCCGTGACCGAGGCGCCGGCAGCCGGCGCATTCCTGGAGGAGCCGTGGCGCGAACTCGTCGGCGTCGCCCGCGCCATGTCCGACGAGGCGGTCGCCAGCGAGTACAACGCGCTGTTCGGTGGCGTGGGCAAGCCCGAGGTGTACCTGTTCGGCTCGCACTACATCAGCGGCTTCCTGAACGACAAGCCGCTGGCCCGCTTGCGCACCGATCTCGCGGAATTGGGCTTGGCCCGCGATGAGGCGATGTCGGACAGTGAAGACCACATCGCCTACCTGTGCGAGGTGATGCGTTACCTGATCGCCGGAGACGATGTCGCCGTGTCCAACCTGACGCGCCAGCACGATTTTTTCGCCAAGCACTTGCAAACCTGGACCACGGGCTTGTGCGACGCCTTGGCAGCGCACCCGAAGGCGAAGTTCTACGCGGCGCTGGCGGGCTTCACGCGGGCCTTCATGAACGTGGAAGCGCAAGGCTTCGACATGCTCGACGGCGCGCAATAGGCGCGCCCGCGCCCGGTCAGTACAGGCTGTCGGCGCTCGGCGCCCACTCGATCCGCCGGTAATCGAAGCCGCGCGCCAGCGTCGGCTTGATGATCTCGAAGTAAGGCGAGACGTCGAAGTCGCGCGGCGCGTACAGGCTGCGGTGCCTGATCTGGAAAATCTCGCGAGCGATCGCGCGCGCCTGCGGATCGAGCCCGGTTTGCTGCGTCACGATCGGCAGCACCGGATAGCCAACATTCTGAAATGCATCGGCGATCAGCGACGAGCAGATCGCCTTGGTCGGGTCGCCGCTGCCCAGCGCCATCAGCTTGCGCCGCCAGCGTTGCGGCACCGGCGGCGTGGGAAACAGGTAGCGCGCCAGGTCGAACACGTTTTTCAGGTCGTACTGGTTGCCGATCTGGGCCGTCACTTCCTGGAGAATGCGGGCGCGATCCGCGTCCTTGAGGTGCCGTGCGCGGCAGATGCGCGTGTGATAGCGCTGGTAATGCGCCAGCGAACGCTTGCAGACGCCCTTGACGATGTCCGCCTCGACGAACAGGTACGCGTGGCCGTCCTCGTCACGCCCGCCGAGTTCGGCGCCGACGAACAGCGCCGAGTGCGACCAGGTGGACTGGGTCAGGTACTTGATCGCGCTGGAAATGCGCGTGCTGCCTTCGACCAGCAGCACGTCGCCGGGCTGCAGGCATTGCAGCAGCTTGCGCGGATCGGGCGGCGCGCCGGTTTGCGCGCCGGCGCGCGGGGTCGACAGGTAGCGGGCCAGGGCTTTGCCGAGAAAGCGGGGCAGGGCGAGCATGATCCGTGTGCCGCGCTCAGAGCGCCGTCACCCTGCCGTCGTGACTCGCGGCCGCGACTTCCACCGGCACCTGCGGCTCGGTCAGCAGGCGCACCCGCAAGACCGCGCCGCCTTCGGGCGCATTGCCCGCTTCGATGGTGCCGCCATAACGTTCCAGCAGGCCCTGGCTGATCCAGAGTCCGAGGCCGTTGCCGTCGTTCCTGGTGGTGAAGAACGGCCGGAACAGGCGCTCGCGCACCTTGGCGGACAGGCCGCGGCCGCTGTCCTGCACTTCCAGCACGGCGCCACACGGCACGCCGTCCTGGATCCAGTCCTGCGTGCGCAGCACCAGGCGGCCGCCCTCCGGCATTGCCTGGATGGCGTTGATGATCAGGTTCAGAAGCACCTGCTGCAACTCCTGCCGGTTGAAGCTGGCGCGGCGCGTGGCACGGTAGTCTTTCGCCACCTCGATGCGCGTCTTGCCCAGCAGGTGCCCCACCAGCACCAGGCATTCGTCCATCACCCGGTCGGGCGACAGCGCCTCCACATAGCCCGCGTACTCCGTGGGCCGCGCGTATTGAAGCAGCTGCGTCACGATCAGCCGCATCCGCTCCACCTGTTCGTCCAGCAGCTTCAGCTCGGCGGCGACGGGCAGCGCATGGCCGCCCAGGGTTTCGCGCATCAGATCGAGGTTGCCCTGGATCACCGCGATGGGATTGTTGATTTCGTGCGCGATGCTGGCCGTCAACTGGCCGATCGCGGCGAGCTTCTCCGACTTCACCAGGTGCTGCTGCGCCTGGCGCAGCGAGGCGTTGCTCGCGGCCAGCTCGCGCGTGCGCTCAGCCACCTTGTGGTCCAGTTCGTCGGCCCAGCTTTGCAGGCTGCGGGTTTTCTCGTCGATCACGTCCAGCAGGTGATCCAGTTGCGCGGCCAAGGTGCCGATCTCGTCCTGCGCGTCCACCGGCCCCACCCGGGCGCTGTTGAAGCCCGCTTCGACCTGCAGCATGGTCCGGTTCATCTGCTCCACCGGCGCGAAGATGCTGCGCGCCCAGCGCAGCGAGAACAGCGCCGCCATCGTCATCACCACCAGGAAGATGATGCCGATGGCCGCGAGCATGCCGTACTTGACCCACTGGAACGGCTGTTCGAGGTAGCCCACGTACAGCATGCCCACTCGCCGGCCGGCGGCGTCCAGCAGCGGCTCATAAGCCGACACGTACCAGTCATTGACGACAAAGGCGCGGTCCAGCCAGGTGCTGCCCCGCTTGAGCACGGCGTCGCTCACTGCCCGCGAGACGCGGGTGCCGATCGCGCGTTCGTCCTTGAACAGGCGCACGTTGGTGGTGATGCGCACGTCGTCCATGAAAAGCGTGGCGGTGCCCTGGCTGCCGAAAGGCAGCGCGCCCTCGGGATAAACGATGCGGTTGATGTGGTCGATGAACGGCAGGTTCTGGTTCAGCAGCACGCCGCCGCGCAGAATGGCCAGCGCCTTGCCGTCGTCGCCGATCACCGGCGCGCGCGCCATCACCACCATCGCGCGGTCTTCGATCTTGCGCTCACTCGGCGTGGCGTTGCGGGTGGCCACGATGGGGATGCGGATGCGATTGCTCAGCAGCGGGGCGAGCTGCTCGAACTGCGAGCCCTCCAGGATCATCAGGTGCGCGGCGCGCGGCTCGGCCGTGGCCGCGACCCCGACCGGCTCGAGCGCGAGCTTGCCGGGCGGCGAGGCGACGAGGAAGTCCAGGCCCAACTCCACGCGCTCCCGCTCCAGCAGCGCGGCGACCACCGCGTCATCGCCCCGCGTCACCGCTTTCAGCAAGGCGTGCGAGGCGGCCACCGCTCGCGTGCCACCGCCGACTTCGCCCACCACCTGCTCGAAGTAGCCGCGCGCCACCGCCAGGTCGCTGCGCACCTTGGTGATGAGGAGCCGGTCGTAAGCGACGTCGCCCCAGATCAGGAGGGTGCCCACCAGCAGCGGCAGCACCACCAGCAGCGGCAGCAAGGCGAT
>JAQGMT010000119.1 GCA_028292185.1 Ramlibacter sp.
GCTCGAGCGGCAGGATGTGCGCGATCGTCTCGGCCAGATCCCCAACGGCCTGATAGCACTCGTCGAACAGCCAAGGCGGTATGCCGGCGACCTCGCACGCCAGCAGCGCGAGCGTGCCCATGGACACCACTTGGCGCGGCTTGCCCCCCGACAGAAAGTAAACCGCCCACGCCGCGTCCGCGCCCGGCGCCTGTTCGAAATAGCGCTGCAGCGCCTCTACCTTCGCGTTGGTCGAGGTGGTGGCGTCCAGCTCGGCGAACAGGCGGGCAAAGCGCTTCATGCCGTGCCGGGCGTGTCCACGTCCGCCTCGACCGCATCACCGCCGTACTCGGTGTCGAAGCCTTCGGCCTGCAGGCCCTGTTCGGAGAGATACCTCACCATCACAGGCACGCTGCCATGCGTGACGATGATGCGCTGGGCGCCGGTCGCGCCGATCGCGCTCATGAGGCCTGGCCAGTCGGCATGATCCGAGAGCACGAAGCCGCGGTCGTAGCCGCCGCGCCGGCGCGCGCCGCGCAGCTGCATCCAGCCGCTGGCGAAAGCGGTCTGCGCATCGCCGAAGCGGCGCATCCACGGACTCGCCGCGGCACTCGGCGGGCAGATCACCAGGGCGCGCTTGATGTCGGCCTTGACCTTGATATCGGTCACCATCTGGGTGTGTGGCAGTTCGACGCCCGCGGCCCGATAGGCGCGATTGAGCAGCTCGACGGCCCCGTGCACGATGATCGGCCCGATGGAGGAATCCACCCCGCTCAGTATCCGTTGCGCCTTGCCGAAGCTGTAGCAAGTGAGTACGCTGGCCCGCCCAGCCACCACGTTGCGGCCCCACCAGCCGTTGATATCGGCAAAGATGTCGTCGTCGGCACACCATCGGTAGATCGGCAGGCCGAAGGTCGATTCGGTGATGAAGACGTCGCACTTCACCGGCTCGAAAGCGGCGCAGGTCTTGTCCGGCGCCACCTTGTAGTCGCCGCTGGCAACCCACACAGCGCCGCCATGTTCGAGCCGCACTTGCGCCGATCCCAGCACATGACCCGCAGGGTGCAGTGACAGCGCGACGCCGTTGTGCACGATGCGCTCGCCATACGCCAGCGTCTGCAAATTGATCTCGCCGAGGCGCGTGCGCAGGACGCCTTCCGCCGGTTGCGCCGCCAGGTAGTGGCCGTGGCCCATGCGCGCGTGATCGGAGTGGGCATGCGTGATGACCGCGCGTGGCACCGGCCGCCACGGGTCGATGTAGAAGTCACCGGGCGGGCAATACAGGCCCTCGGGCCGCTGTACAACCAGGTCGGCCATGGCTACAGGTATTTCTTGCCCTGGATCATCAGCGCGAGCCGCATCAGCCCGTGTGCGATCCCTTCCATGAAGCGCTGGCGCAGCGGGCGGTGGCTGTACTCCTCGGGGTTCATCACGCGCCCGGCTTGCTCCATCGTCTTGACCAGGCAATCGCGCAGCTGCGTCGCGAATTCCACGTCCTCCACCACGACGTTGGCTTCGCGCGCCAGCAGCAGGCTGAGCGGGTCGAGGTTGGAGGAGCCGACAGTGGCCCAGCGGCCGTCGATGACCGCCACCTTGGCATGCAGGAAGCTGGGCGAGTACTCATTGATCTCGACGCCGGCGCGCAGCAGCGAGCCGTAGATCGGGCGCGCGGCGTAGTACTGCATGAAGTACTCGTAGCGCCCTTGCAGCAGCAGGCGGACCTTGACGCCGCGCCGCGCCGCGGACACCAGTGCGCGGCGCATCTTGCCGCCGGGAACGAAGTAGGCATTGGCGATGATGATCTCGTCGCGCGCGTGGCCGATCGCGCGCCGGTAGGCCCGCTCGATGCTCGCGCGGTGGCGCAGGTTGTCGCGCACCACCAGCATGGCCCGGGCGTGCGGTGGATCGACGGCGGGCGGCGGGGTTGGTCGCCGAGCCGCCGCATAGGCACGCAAGGAACCGAGCGCGCCTGCCAGCCGCGCCTCCTTCACGCCCTGCACCGTCTGCATTCGCAGCCACAATCGCACCATCGCGGCCTGGGCCTCGGCCACCAGCGGGCCGGTGACCTTCACCGCGAAGTCGAAGCGCGGCGATTCGAGCGCCCCGTGGTTTGGATCGTGGAAATCGTCGAGGATGTTGATGCCGCCGCAGAAAGCGATTTCGCCGTCCACCACGCACAGCTTGCGATGCAGGCGGCGCCAGCTGCCCGGCCACAACAAACCGAAGCGGCCCAGCGGCGAATAGATCAGCCACTCGACACCCGCCGCATCGAAACGTTCGCGCCAATCAAGGGGGAGCGAACCGCTGCCGAATCCATCGACGACCAGATTGACCTTCACCCCACGGCGCGCTGCGCGCTCCAGAGCCTGCGCGATGCCGGCCCCGGCGCCGGTGACGTCGAAGATGTAGGTTTCCAGCCGCACCTCGCGCACGGCGGCATCGACGGCCGCCACCAGCGCCGGGAACATTTCACCGCCGCCTTCCAGCAACTGCACCCGGTGGCCGGGCTTGGGAACGGAGAGCTGCGACGACATCTTGCCGCCCTAGATATTGAATTCGGCGATCAGGGGCAGGTGGTCCGACATGCGCCCCCAGATACGGCCCTTCGGAATTTCCACGCCCACCGGCTTCAGGCCGCGCGAATAGACGAAGTCAAGCTGCGTCAGCGGCAGCCGCGATGGATAAGTGTGCAGCCGCGGCGCCATGAAATCGTTCAGGCCCAGCCCGTTCATCACCGGGCGCAGCTTGGTGCCCCAGTCGTTGAAGTCGCCGGCGACAATGAGCGCCTCGCGCTTGGGAATCTCGCGCTCGAGGAAACGCCCGAGCTGCTCCAGCTGGCGCACGCGGCTGCCGGCGATCAATCCGAGGTGCAGCACGATGACATGAACCGGCCGGCCGTGCGCCTGCACCTTCACGTGCAACAGCCCGCGCTGCTCGAAGCGATGGTCGGACATGTCTTCGTGCCCGCGCGAGATCACCGGCCAGCGCGACAGCAAGGCATTGCCGTGCTCGCCGTGCCGCGTGGTGGCGTTGGTCTGGTACACGGCTTCGTAGCCTTCGGGCGCCAGGAACTCCGCCTGCGGCAACTCGGGCCAGCGGTTGAAATATTTTTCCTCTCGCCGATGGAGCTTGCGCACTTCCTGCAGGCAGATGACGTCGGCGTTGAGTTGCTCGACCGCGTGGCCGATGTTGTGGATCTCCAGCCGCCGCGCCGGGCCCATGCCTTGCACGCCCTTGTGAATGTTGTACGTTGCTACCCGCAGGACCGATGCGCTCATCGGCTAAATTGTGGCAGCAACAGGATGGCCTCGGCGTTCGAAGGCGAGAAGCACGCATCGGCGGCCGCGCGCCAAGGTAACCATCGGTAGCCCGTGTGCTCGCGGGGATTGAGCGTGACCGGCGTGTCTTCGGGAACGCACAAGCCGAAGACGTGCTCCGTATTGCGGGTCACACCGGGCGCATAACGCTGTTGCCAGCGCGGATAGATGTCGTAGATGTTCTGCAGGCCCCAGTCTTTCAGGCCGGCGTGCAGCACGGTGCCGCCAGCGCAATCGATACCGGTCTCTTCGAACACCTCGCGCACGGCCGTAGCCGCCAGCGGTTCGCCAATCTCATCCTTGCTGCCGGTCACCGACTGCCAGAAGTTCGGCGCATCGGTGCGGTTGATCAGGAGCACCTCGAGCTGCGGCGTGTGGATAACCACCAGCACCGATTCGGGGATCTTGAAGGGAGGGGAAAGGCTCACGGTTCATTTTGCCCGACGGGGCCGGCCCCTCTGCTCGGTAGACCTCGCGTCGCGGCAGGCGGTACCCGTCAGGGGCTCATACTGTCTCGGTCACCGCTGACGCGGTGACTGCGCTGTGATGTTCGGCCTGCCGCGAGTGACCATGGTCGTGCGTCACCGGTAGCTCGCCACCTCGTCTCTGCAAAGCCGGGGGCGGGCAGGCTGCCGTAAATCGTTCTTGAGGCGCCTGCGTTGATTCGATTTCATGGCCGCGCGCTTTAGCGCGCTTCGTGCTCTGACTCGTCGGCGCTGTCTGAGCGGAGCGCCCTTCGGGGCGCGCAGCGAGTTCGCCGACGGGCCAGGAAATCGAAGCAACGCAGGGAAGTCGAGCGCAGCGGAGACCGCCTCGAGGGATGCGCGGCAGCCTGCCCGGCCCCGGCTTTGCCGCGAGGACTGGCCCGGACTCCTTGCGCAAGCTCTCCCGCTCAATCCACCTTCGCGCCCGACGCCTTCACCACCTGCGCCCACTTGACGTGCTCGGCTTCGATGAGCCGCGCGAATTCGGCGGGCGTATTGCCGCTGGGGATCGCGCCTTGTGCGAGCAGCTTTTCCTTGATGGCGGGCGTGTTGAACGACTTCGCCACTTCCTGCTGGATGCGGTTGACGATGTCGGGCGGCGTGCCGGCGGGCGCGAGCAGGCCGAACCACGATGTCGCGTCGAAGCCCTTCAAACCCGCGGCCTCTTCCATGGTGGGGACGTCGGGGAGGGCGGCTGACCGCTGCCGACTGGTCACGGCCAGCGCGCGCAGCTTGCCGGCCTTGATCTGCTGCAAGGACGATGGCAGGTTGTCGAACATCACATCCATGGTGCCGCCGATCAGGTCCAGCAGCGCCGGGCCCGAGCCGCGATAGGGGAAGTGAACCAGGTAGGTGCCGGTGAGGCTCTTGAACAACTCGCCGGCCAAATGAATGGACGTGCCGTTTCCGCTGGAGGCCATATTGAGCTGGCCCGGATGCGCCTTGGCGTACTTGATGAAGTCGGCGACCGTCAGGATGCCCATGGCCTTCGACTTGTCGGCGGGCATCACCATCACGTTCGGTACACCGGCCACCATGGTGATGGGTGCGAAGTCCTTGATCGGGTCGTACGGAAGCTTGCTGTACAGCGCACGGTTGATGCCGTGGGTGCCGACAGTCCCCATCAGCAGCGTGTAGCCATCGGGCGGCGAGTGCGCGACGATTTCGCTGCCGACGTTGCCGCCGGCGCCGGCGCGGTTGTCCACGATGAACTGCTGGCCGAACGCTTTCGACAGTTCGGGCGCGATCGCGCGCGCCAGGATGTCGGTGGTGCCCGCCGCGGGAAACGGGACGAGGATCTTCACCGGCCGCGAGGGCCAGTTGCTTTGCGCGGCAGCCGGCAAGGCGATGCACGCCGCGCCGGCCAGGCCGGCGCCCAGGACCAGCCGCCGCTTGAGGTCGGGAGGGCGATTCACGCGGCGCTCCCGGTCATTCGGCGTAAACGCCGGCAGCCTTGATGATCGGGCTCCACTTGGCGATTTCAGCCGCGACGAATTTCTTGTGCTCCGCGGGATCGACACGCTTGTCGGTGACGACCACGGCGCCCAGGTCCTCCTGCTTCTTGTTGAATTCCGGGTCCTTCAACGCGGCGCGCAGCGCGTCATTGATTTTCTTCTGCACGTCGGGCGGCGTCCCCTTGGGTGCGTACAGGCCGTGCCAGATGTTCACTTCGAAACCCTTGAGGCCGGCTTCCTGCAGCGTGGGCAGGTCCTTCAACGCGGGCGTGGTCAGGCGCTTGGAGGTGGTGACCGCAAATGCCTTCACCTTCTTGGCCTCGATCTGGCTGGAGGTATTGGTGGTCTGGTCGCACATCAAATCGATCTGGCCGCCGATCAGGTCCGTCATCGCCGGCCCCGTGCCCTTGTATGGCACCGGCGTCATGTCGACCTTCACCGCGTTCTGGAACAGCAGCCCACACAGGTGCGAGGCCGAGCCGATGCCCGCATTGCCCAAGTTGATCTTGCCCTTGTTCTGGCCGATCCAGGTGGTGAGTTCCTTGTAGTTGTTGGCCGGCAAGGCGGGCTTGCCGATGAGGGTCATCGGCACGTCGCTGATCATGCCCAGGTATTCGAAGTCGCTCTCCACCTTGAATGGCAGATTGCGCACCAGGGTCGGCATCGTCGCCATGCTGATGTGATGCAGCAGCAGCGTGTGGCCATCGGGATTGGCTTTCGC
>JAQGMT010000138.1 GCA_028292185.1 Ramlibacter sp.
ATGGGCCTGCTCATGTTGATGAAGGGCCAGCCGCTGGCTTACAACAAGGACAACCAGGAAGACAAGGAGCCGCTGTTCGACATCGTCGACACGCTCAAGGACACGCTGAGGATCTTCGCGGAGATGGTGGGCGGCATCGCCGTCCAGCCGAAAGCGATGGAGCGCGCCGCCCTCAAGGGCTACGCCACGGCCACCGATCTCGCCGACTACCTGGTGAAGAAGGGGCTGCCATTTCGCGATGCCCACGAAACGGTGGCCCACGCGGTGAAGGCGGCCATCGCGCAGAAGGTCGACTTGTCCGATCTGCCGCTGGAAGTGCTGCAGCAATTCCATCCTTTGATCGAAGCCGACGTGTACGACGTGTTGTCGCTGCGCGGATCGCTGCACGCACGCAATACGCTGGGCGGCACGGCGCCGGCCCAGGTGCGGGCGCAGATCGCGCGGCATCGCGTGCGGCTGGGCTGAGCCGCGATTTTCCATCGGGCGCTGTGGCGCGGCGCGGGCAGAAGGCGCATAGTTCCGCGATGGACTACGCGAGCCCGGGAATACATCCATGGCATGCCTCCGGCCGGCGGGTCTGGCGCAGCGTGGCGGCCATGCTCCTCTTGCTGGGCTTTTGCGTGGGGGCCGCGGCCGCCTCCGCCGCGGTTGCGGTGCTGCAACTGCAGGGCGCCATCGGGCCGGCCAGCGCCGACTATCTAGTGGGCGGCCTGCGCAAGGCGGCGGACAGCGGCGCGCCCCTGGTGGTGATCCAGCTGGACACACCCGGCGGCCTGGACAGCTCCATGCGGCAGGTGATCCAGGCGATCCTCGCGTCGCCGGTGCCAGTGGCCGTGTACGTGAGCCCGGACGGTGCCCGGGCCGCCAGCGCAGGCACCTACATCCTCTATGCCGCGCATATCGCGGCGATGGCGCCGGCCACCACGCTGGGCGCGGCCACGCCGGTGGCGCTCGGAATGCCGGGCAGCGAGCGCAAGCCGAAGGAAGATGAGTCATCGGGCGGCGCCGGCAAGGCCGCAGGCGCCTCCAGCGCACCCGGCGCGCCCGCCGACGCGATGACGGCCAAGCGGGTCCACGATGCAGCGGCGTTCATCCGCGGCCTGGCGCAGCTGCGCGGCCGCAACGCCGTATGGGCCGAGCGCGCGGTGCGAGAATCCGTCAGCCTGACGGCGGGCGAAGCCTTGCAATCACGCGTGATCGATGTGGTGGCCAAGGATCTGCCCGATTTATTCGCCCAGATCGACGGGCGCAGCGTGCATCTGCAAGCGGGGGATCGCACGCTCGCCACCCGGAATGCGGCCTACGTGCTTCGCCTGCCCGATTGGCGCCAGCGATTGCTGGCGGTGATCGCTCATCCCAGCGTCGCGCTGATCCTGATGATGATCGGCATCTATGGGTTGCTGATCGAGTTCGCGCTGCCGGGCCATGGCGTCGCGGGCATCACCGGCACCATCTGCCTCTTGCTCGGCCTGTTCGCCTTGCAGCTGCTGCCGGTCAACTACGCAGCCCTGGGCCTGATCGTGCTCGGTGTCGCTTTGCTGGTCGCGGAGTTGCTTGCCCCGACGTTCGGTGTGATGGGCGTGGGCGGAGTGGCGGCCATCGGTGCCGGCTCCCTCTTGCTTTACGACAGCGACTCGCCCGCGCGCGTGCCGCTGCCGCTCGTCCTCGGGCTCGCCCTTGCCTCGGCTGCGGTGGTGCTCGGCGGTGGCGCCCTGGCGCTCAAGGCGCGCCGTAGACCCGTGGTGAGCGGGCGCGAAGACCTTCTGGGCGCCTCGGGTGAAGTGCTGGAGGTGAGCGAAGGCCAGACCTGGGCGCAGGTTTTCGGCGAACGCTGGCAAGTCGAAAGCACGCAGCCGCTGGCGCCGGGGCAGCGCATCCGGGTGCTGGGGCTGCGCGGCCTGACACTTCAAGTGCAAGCGGATGCACGATCTGATTCTCGAGAAAGGCTTACCTCATGAACTTGTTCAACCTGGGCGTGGGCGGGGTGCTGTTCCCGCTGGTGCTGGTGGTGCTGGTCCTGTTCGCGATGTCGATAAGGATCCTGCGCGAGTACGAACGAGCGGTGGTGTTTCAACTGGGCCGCTTCTGGCGGATCAAGGGCCCGGGGCTGGTGATGCTGATCCCCGGCATCCAGAAGATGGTGCGGGTCGACCTGCGCATCGTGACGCTGGACATACCGCCGCAGGACGTGATCTCGCGCGACAACGTATCGGTGAAAGTGAACGCCGTCGTGTTTTTCCGAGTGATCGACCCGCAGCGCGCCATCATCCAGGTGGAGAACTACCTGATGGCGACCAGCCAGCTGGCCCAGACCACGTTGCGGGTGGTGCTCGGAAAACATGAACTGGACGAGATGCTGGCCGAACGCGAGCGCCTGAACATCGACGTGCAGCGCATCCTGGACGCGCAGACCGACGGCTGGGGCATCAAGGTCACCAACGTCGAAATCAAGGACATCGACCTGAACGAGGTGATGGTCCGCGCCATCGCGCGCCAGGCGGAAGCCGAACGCGAGCGGCGCGCCAAGGTGATCCACGCCGAGGGCGAGAAGCAGGCCGCGGCGGCGCTGCTGGACGCGGCCCGGATGCTGGCGCAACAACCGGAGGCGATGCAGCTGCGCTATCTGCAAACCATGACCCAGGTGGCGGGTGACCGCGCCTCGACGATCGTGTTTCCGCTGCCGATGGACTTGCTGGGGTCGCTGCTTGGAAAAGACCGCGCGCCGCCGAATTGAGGCTCGCGCGAGCGAATTTCCGCGGGCCGTGAAAATTATTTAAATCGCCGCCCGCGAACCGCTAGCATTCCGGGCTCCAGGAGAAGACTTCATGCCCGTAATCACCAACATCGAAGACCTGCGCGTGCTGGCGCAAAAACGCGTGCCGCGGATGTTCTACGACTACGCCGACTCAGGCTCGTGGACCGAAAGCACCTACCGCGCGAATGAAAGCGATTTCAACCGGATTCTCTTGCGCCAGCGGGTCGCGGTGAACATGGAGAACCGCAGCACGCGCACCCGCATGGTCGGCCAGGACGTCTCGATGCCCGTGGCGATCGCGCCCACGGGCCTTACCGGCATGCAACATGCCGACGGCGAAATCCTCGCGGCCCGCTCGGCCAAGAAATTCGGCATCCCGTTCACGCTGTCGACGATGAGCATCTGCTCGATCGAGGACGTGGCCAGGGAAACCGGCAACCACCCGTTCTGGTTCCAGCTGTATGTGATGCGCGACCGCGACTTCATCGAGCGGCTGATCGACCGCGCCAAAGCCGCCGGGTGTTCGGCGCTGGTGCTGACGCTCGACTTGCAAATCATCGGGCAGCGCCACAAGGACTTGAAGAACGGCTTGTCCGCGCCGCCCAAGCTCACCGCCGCGAACATCCTGAACATGATGAGCAAGCCGCGCTGGGCGCTGGGCATGCTGGGCACCTCGCGCAGGGAGTTCGGCAACATCGTCGGCCACATCAAGGGGGTCAGCGACATGGGCTCCTTGTCGGAGTGGACGGCCAAGCAGTTCGACCCGGCGCTGTCATGGAACGACGTCGAGTGGATCAAGAAACGCTGGGGCGGCAAGCTGATCCTCAAAGGCATCCAGGACACCGAAGACGCGCAACTCGCCGTGAACAGCGGCGCCGACGCGCTGATCGTTTCGAACCACGGCGGCCGCCAGCTCGATGGCGCGCCCTCCTCGATCTCGGCGTTGCCCGACATCGTGCAGGCGGTGGGCAACAAGATCGAAGTGCACATGGACGGCGGCATCCGCTCCGGCCAGCAAGTGCTCAAGGCGATTGCGCTGGGCGCCAAGGGAACGTACATCGGCCGCGCCATGCTCTATGGCTTGGGCGCGATGGGCGAAGCCGGCGTGGACCACGCATTGAGGATCATCCACAACGAGCTGGACCTCTCGATGGCGTTTTGCGGGCGCACCGACATCAACACCGTGGACCAGAGCATCCTGCTGCCAGGCACTTACTGAGCGCGCCGCCCGGTGCGATGCGGCCAGTGGCCGCAAAATCACGGCTGTGACTGCCCTGCGCCGCATCGCCCACCTCGACATGGACGCTTTCTTCGCGTCCGTGGAATTGCTGCGCTACCCGCAGCTCAAGGGCTTGCCGGTGGTGATCGGCGGTGGGCGGCGCAAGGCCGATGACCTGCTGCTCCAGCGCCATGCGGACGTGCCGCTCGGCCAGATTCCAGTGTCGGCCTTTCCGCTGCTGCGCGACTACGCGGGGCGCGGCGTCATCACGACAGCAACCTACCCCGCGCGCCAGTTCGGCGTGGGCTCGGCGATGGGGATGATGAAAGCGGCCAAGCTGTGCCCGCAGGCCATCGTGCTGCCGGTGGATTTCGATGAGGTGCGCAGGTATTCCCGCCTGTTCAAGAGCACCATCGCGGAGATCGCGCCGGTGATCGAGGACCGCGGGGTGGACGAGGTGTACATCGACTTCACAGAGGTGCCGGGCGGACAGCGCGAAGGCGGCCGGGCGCTGGCGCGGCTGATCCAGCGCGCGATTCACCAGAACACCGGCCTCACCTGCTCGATCGGCGTGGCCCCCAACAAGCTGATCGCCAAGATGGCCAGCGAGTTCAACAAGCCCAACGGCATCACGATCTTGTACGGACAAGACGTGCAAGAGAAGATCTGGCCGCTGCCCGTGCGCAAGATCAACGGGATCGGGCCGAAGGCCGAGATCAGGCTGGCCAAGCTGCATCTCCACACCATCGGCGACATCGCGGCGCAGGAGCCGCAGTGGCTGGTCGACAACTTCGGAAAGTCCTACGGTGCCTGGATGCACGAGGCGGCCTGGGGGCGCGACGACCGGCCGGTGGTCACCGAAAGCGAACCCGTCTCCATGAGCCGCGAAACCACTTTCGACCGCGACCTGCACGCCGTGCGCGACAAGGCGGAACTCGGCGCCATTTTCACCGACCTGTGTGTGCAGGTGGCGCAGGACCTGCGGCGCAAGGGCTACGTGGGCAAGACGATCGGCATCAAGCTGCGCTACGACGACTTCCGCATCGCCACCCGCGACCAGACCATCGACCACTTCACCGCCGACGGCGCAACCATCCGCAAGATCGCGGGGCAATGCCTGAAGCGGGTCGACCTCGCGCGCAAGCTGCGGCTGCTCGGTGTGCGCGTGGGCAAGCTGGCCCGGGCGGATTCAGCGCAGGCGCAGCCGCCGGCCGCCTCCTGGCCCGCGCCGCAGGCCGCCGCGCACCGGGTGGAAGAGCCTGTGCCGGGTACGCTCGACCTGTTCTGACTCAGGGCATGGCCCGCGCGGGATAGTCGGGGCGCTTCCCGGCGGCCTTCTCGATGGCGGCCATCGCCGCCAGCGCAACATGCTCGCGCCAGGGACGCGCGACCACCTGCACGCCGACCGGCAGGCCCTCGCTGCCCTGCTCGACGCGCAGCGCCACTGCCTCGATCATGTCCTTCGAGGCGGCCCGCCCGACCTGCTCGTCATTGCCCACGCGAGACACGGGTACCACGCCGGCGGGATAGCCCAGCAGGTTGTAGAGGCAGGCGTAGGCGCCGA
>JAQGMT010000167.1 GCA_028292185.1 Ramlibacter sp.
TGGCCAGGTCGCTCATGGCGTCGAAGTCTTTTGCGCCGCGCTGGTGGATCCAGCGGAACAGCTGGGTGGCGCGGAAACGCTTCTCCCCCAGGCTTTCGCAGAACGCGGCCATCCCCTCCAGGTCGAAGTCGAGAAGGTTGGCGCTCATCGCATGGGGGATTCCCGGCTAGCGGGAATAGATGTTCATGCCGGGGAAGAAGAACCCGATTTCCACCTTGGCGGTTTCGGGCGCGTCGGAGCCGTGCACGGCGTTGGCGTCGATGCTGTCGGCGAAGTCGGCGCGGATGGTGCCGGGTGCGGCTTTCTTCGGGTCGGTCGCGCCCATCAGCTCACGGTGCTTGGCGATGGCGTTGTCGCCTTCGAGCGCCTGGATCATCACCGGGCCGGAGATCATGAACGCCACCAGGTCCTTGAAGAAGGGGCGCTCCCGGTGCACGGAATAGAACTGCTCGGCTTCCCCCCGCGACAGATGGGCCATGCGCGCGGCGATGATCTTCAGGCCGGCGGCCTCGAAGCGCGCGTAGATCTGGCCGATCACGTTCTTGGCCACCGCGTCGGGCTTGATGATGGAGAGAGTGCGTTCGATAGCCATAGAAGTTTCCTGAAGCTTGAATTATTGGATCGGCGGTGCTGCCGATGATGTGGCCGCAAGGCCGTTTAGTGATTCGCCGAATGCGTAAGTTCGGCAAAGCCCGCAATTTTAGCGCCCGCGGCCGCCCCGGCGCTGACCGCCGCCCGATCCCCCTGCACCGCCACCACCGCCGCCACCGCGCGGCCCTCCGCCTCCGCCTCCGCCGCCGCGACGCGGGCCGCCTGGGCCCTGGCCTTGGCGCTGCCGGGTGAAACTGTCGGCGCCGATGTATCCGAACGAGGTCTTCATCGGATCGGGCTGGGCACTGCCGCTGCCTTGCCGGTCGCCGCGGTCGCCGCCGCGGTCATTGCGCCGCTGCTGACCTTGCCCTGCGCCGCCCCCATTGCCGTTGCCGTTGCCGCCCTGTCTGGGCTGGCCCTGGTTACGCGGCGGCTGCCCGTCCCGGTTGCCGCCGTTGCCACCGTTACCGCGCCCACCGCTGCGCTTGCCGCGCCGCCGATTGCCGCCGCCGCCCGGCTCGTGGTCCCCGGCACCTTCGCGCGGCGGCCGGCCACCCCCGCTCTCGCCCGCCGCTTGCGCGAGCGATCGAATGTCGTGCTCGTCCAGCTCCATCCAGGCGCCGCGCTTGAGACCGCGCGGCAGCAGCATGGCGCCGTAACGGATACGGATGAGGCGGCTCACGGCGTGGCCCAACGCCTCCAGCAAACGCCGCACTTCGCGGTTGCGGCCTTCGGAAATCGTCACCCGGTACCAGGTGTTGGCACCTTCGCCGCCACCGTCTTCGATCGAGCCGAACTGGGCGCGGCCGTCCTCGAGATCGATGCCGTCCAGCAGCCGCTGCTTTTCTTCGTTGCTGAGCGCACCCAGCACGCGCACCGCGTACTCGCGCTCCAGTCCGAAGCGCGGGTGCATGAGCTTGTTGGCCAGTTCGCCGGAGCTGGTGAACAGCAGCAGGCCCTCGGTGTTCAGGTCGAGCCGGCCCACCGACTGCCATTTGCCTTGCACCAGGCGAGGCAGTTTGCGGAACACGGTCGGACGGTTTTGCGGATCGTCATTGGTCACCACTTCGCCCACCGGCTTGTGATACGCGATCACGCGCGCCGGCGGCGGCGCGATGCGCACGCGGATCGGGCGGCCATTGACCTTGATCGAGTCGCCGAACTGGATGCGCTGCCCGATGTGCGCGGGCTCGTTGTTCACCGAGATCCGCCCTTCGGTGATGAGCTGCTCCATCTCCAGGCGCGAACCCAGCCCGGCCTGGGCCAGCACCTTGTGCAGCTTGGGCGTGTCCGCCTGCGGCAGCAGCACGCGCTTGGGCGCCGGCACCTCGGCGTCGTCCGCCTGCGCGTCGAACTGGCCCGAGACCACGTCGGCGAACAGGATCGGCGCCACCGGCGGCTCGTCGGCGGCCGCGAGCATCGCGGCGCGGCGCGCCCGATCCTCGTCGTCCTCGTCCTCGCGGTCCTCGTCGTAATCGCCGTCGATCTCTTCCTCGGTCCGGGCGCGCACCTCAGGTTGCGGCGCGGCAACGGCCGCGTCGGCCGCCGGAAGTTCGTTTGCGTCTTCGGACGGCGCGGAAACCGCGCCAGGCAGGGGTTCGTTCATGCTTTAGCTCTCGACAACTTGAGCCGCATCGTCGGCGGCGCCCTCACGGGCGGGTTGGGCCGCATCGGCCGGTGCATCGGCGGCATCGCCGATGGCTGCGTTGCTTTCCGTCCCCGGCTCGACGTCCAGCGCCAGGCCGGGCAGGTCAACCTCGATGGCGGGCGCCAATGCGGCGAGCAGGTTCGCCTGCTGGCCCGGACTGTCCAGCACGGGCAGTTGGTCCAGCGACTCCAGCCCCAGGTCATCGAGGAACTGGCGCGTGGTCGCGAACAGGGCCGGACGGCCGGCCGTTTCGCGATGCCCGATCACCTCGACCCAGCCCCGGTCTTCGAGCTGCTTGATGATCAGCGCATTGATCGTCACCCCGCGGATGTCTTCCATGTCGCCGCGAGTGACCGGCTGGCGGTACGCAATGATCGCCAGCGTCTCGAGCACGGCGCGGGTGTACTTGGGCGGCTTCTCGGGATGCAGGCGATCGAGATACTCACGCATCTCGGGGCGGCTCTGGAAGCGCCAGCCGCTGGCGACGTGGACCAGTTCGACGCCGCGCTGCGCCCAATCGTTCTGCAGGTCCTCGAGCAGCGTCTTGACGGTGTCCGCACCGAGTTCGTCGCCGAACAGGACGCGCAACTCGCGCAGCGGCAAGGGCTGCTGCGAGCAAATCAAGGCTGTTTCGAGGACGCGCTTCGCATCCGTCGTATTCATGGTCTTGCCGTTCCGGGAAAAGGCGCCGCTGGGCGCGCAAATCTAAGGGGTCAAAGGCATTCGGTGCGCCGCTGGCAACCCGGTTGCGCGGCGCGTGCTCCCCAGGCTCAGGGGGCGTGGCTGGTCAGCCATTCGCGCTCATTGTAACGCAGGCCCCAGGCGTCCAGCGCGCCCCGCAGGGTGTCCGGCAGCGGCGCCTGAAACTCAAGCGCTTCGCCTGTCGCCGGATGCGCGAAGGCCAAACGGTAAGCATGCAGCGCCTGGCGCGTGAGCGACGCCGCCGGCGCCCCGCCATAGACTTCGTCGCCCACCAGCGGATGCCCGATGTGCGCCATGTGGACGCGGATCTGGTGCGTGCGGCCGGTCTCCAAAGTCGCTCGCACCCAGCAACCTTGCGCGCTGTCCTGCAGCAGTTCGAGCCGTGTCGCCGCTGCCTTGCCGCCCTCCACCACCGCCATCCGCAGGCGATTGCGCGGATCGCGCCCGATCGGCGCCTCGACGCGCCGCATCCGCGCACCCCCCCAGGTACGGTGCGCGAGCGCCACGTACTGGCGCGCCACTTCGCGCGCCGCGATGCGCAGCACCAGCGCGTCCATCGCCGCCCGCGTTCGCGCCACGACCATCAGGCCGGTGGTGTCCTTGTCCAGCCGGTGCACGATGCCCGCGCGCGGCAGCAGCGCGGCCTGCGCATCGCGCGCCAGCAAGCCGTTGAGCAAAGTGCCGCTCCAGTTGCCCGGTGCGGGGTGCACCACCAGGCCGGCCGGCTTGTTCACCACCAGGAGGTGTTCGTCCTCGAACAGCACGTCCAGCGCCATGGCTTCCGGACGGAAGGCCTGGCTCTGCGGCGTGGGCCGCAACTCGATCACGCCCTGGTCGCCGGCCTTCACCTTGGCGGACGATCGCGTCGCCGGCGCGCCATTGAGCGACACCGCGCCGGCTTCGATCAACTGCTGCAGGTAGCTGCGGGAAAATTCAGGCGCCAGTGCGGCCAGGGTGCGATCGAGGCGCTCGCCATGGTGCGAGGCCTCGATGACGAACGGCCGCAGTTCGGCTTCGGGCCCGGCGTCGGCCGGGTCTTCCAGCGCGGTCAATGCGTCCTCGGGCAAAGCGCGCTCGGGCCCGGCGCCGAAAGGCGCGGCCTCGGGTGGCGCCGCGGGGGCGGCCGATATAATGGATTTGCCCTGTTTCAAGAAAGCTGCGAGTAATGCTGCAAGCCAAATTATCGGCGCTCCCCGTGGTGGCGCTGCTCAGCGCCGCGGCGCTGTTGTCGGCGTGTTCCACCACCGAAGACGACAAGTCCGCGAACTGGAGCGTCAACAAGCTGTACGCCGAAGCCCGCGACGAAGCCAATTCCGGCGCCTACGACAAGGCGGTGCCGCTGTTCGAGAAGCTCGAAGGCCGCGCGGCCGGCACGCCGCTGGCGCAGCAGGCGCAATTGGAACGAGCTTACGCGCAGTACAAATCCGGCGACCAGCCCAGCGCGCTTTCCACCATCGACCGCTTCATCAAGCTGCATCCGGCCAGCCCCGCCCTCGACTACGCGCTCTACCTGAAAGGCGTCGTCAACTTCAACGACAACCTGGGCATCTTCGCCGCGCTGTCGCGCCAGGATCTTTCCGAGCGCGACCAGAAGGCCGCCAAGGAATCGTTCGAGTCGTTCAAGGAACTCGTCAACCGCTTTCCCGATTCGCGCTACACGCCCGACGCACGGGCGCGCATGACCTACATCGTCGACTCGCTGGCGCAGTATGAGGTGCACGTCGCGCGCTATTACTACAACCGCGGGGCGTTTGTCGCAGCGATCAACCGCGCGCAGAGCGCGGTCACCGACTACAAGGATGTGCCCGCACTGGAAGAGGCGCTGTTCATCCTGATGCGCTCGTACGAAGCGCTGGGCATGAGCCAACTCGCGGGCGACGCGCGCCGGGTGATGGAGAAGAACTACCCGAGCAGCGAGTACCTCGCCCGCGGCTTCAAGAAGAACGACGATCCGTGGTGGAAATTCTGGTAACGCACTGATTCGCCTTGGCGGCGCGGCCGACGGCGCTCGAGTCCTCCCGCGCCTTGGGGCTGAAGCTCACGCCATTGAGTCAAGCATCTCGAAGAACTCCTCGGCTGATTGAAGCCTGCGCATCGGCGGCAGCGCGGCCATGAGGCGGCGGCCATAGCCCATCGTCGCCAGCCTGGTATCGCAGACCACCAGCACGCCGCGATCCGACTCGCGGCGGATCAGGCGGCCGGCGCCTTGCTTGAGCGCCACCGCCGCCTCCGGCACGAAGTAATCGTTGAACGCGCTGCGCCCCTGCCCTTCGAGCCTCTGAGCCCGCGCTTCCACCAGCGGATCGCCCGGCGGCGGAAACGGCAGCTTGTCGATCACCACCAGTTGCAACGCATCACCGGGCACGTCGATGCCTTCCCAGAACGAGGCCGACGCCACGAGCAAGCAGCCCGGCCCGCCCTGCGACGAGCCTTCCCGGAAGCGCTCGATCAGGCGGCGCTTGGGCCATTGGCCTTGCGCCAGCACCTCGATGTCGGAGCTTCCCTCAAAACGCTTTTGCAATTCCTCGGCGATGGCACGCAAGGCCCGCAACGTCGTCGTGAGCACCATCGTGCGCCCGCCCAGCCGGCGCGCACCTTCGGCCGCGAGCGCGGCCACCGCGCCGCTGTGCGCCGGGTCGTTCGGCTTTGGCAGTTCGCGCGGCACATACACCGCCGCTTGCGTGCCGTAATCGAACGGGCTGCCCACCTTCAACACCTGCGCTTGCCCCAAGCCGCATGGCTCGGTGAACCATGACAGCCGCGCATCGTCGCCCAGGGTGGCGGAGGTAAATATCCAGGCACGCGTGGACGTTTCTTCGCCGTGCGTCAACAGCTTGTCCCGCACCGCTTGCGCAATGTCCAATGGCGACTCGATCAGGCGAAGCTGATTGCCCACATCGACCCAGCGCACCGCGCCGGGCTCGCACGGCCCGCAAAACTGCTGCACGCGCTGTGCGAGGGTTTCGGCGCGCTCGATCAGGCGAACGAAATCCGGCGCGATCTCGCTCACGGTGGACAGTGCGGACAGCGCCTGCCCCAGGGCAGCGCGCAGTTCGTCCATCGCTGCCTGCCAATCCGCTGCGGCCAGTTGCCCCGGCGCTTCGTCCACCCAGCGCAGGCGCGCGCCAGGCGCGTTCTTGCCGACCACCAGGCGCAAGTCGCGGGTGGCGCGCTCGACCGCGGACGCAACTTGCTGCCAATCCGCGAGCCCCCGCGCGAGCTGCAGGCCGGCGCCCAGCGTGTCCCGCGCGAAATCCAGCAGCTGGCCCGTGGTCAGGTGCGCGCCAAGGAACTGCACGCCGGTTTCGTTGAGCTGGTGCGCCTCATCGAAGATGGCGACGCGCACTGTCGGAAGCAGTTCCGCCATGCCCGACTCGCGCACCGCCAGGTCGGCGAAAAACAGATGGTGATTGATCACGACGATGTCCGCCGCCAAGGCTTCGCGGCGCGCCAGATTCACGTGGCAGCTGCGGAACTTCGGGCACTGCGCGCCCAGGCAGTTGTCGCGCGTCGAAGTCACGTACGGGATCAAGGGCGAGCGTTCGTCCAGGCCGGGCAGTTCCGCGAGGTCGCCGCTGCGGGTGACTTGCGCCCACTGCTCGATTTTCGCCAGCGATCGCAGCGAGCCGCGATCCGGCAACGACGCATCCTGCCGGGCCAATTCGAGGCGGTGCAGGCAAACATAGCTGCCGCGGCCCTTGAGCAGCGCGGTGCGCACCGGCAGGCCGAGCGCTTCGACCAGGCGCGGCAGGTCGCGTCCGAACAGCTGGTCTTGCAGCGTCTTGGTCGCGGTGGACAGCAGCACCCGTTCGCCCGAGAGCAGGGCCGGCACGAGGTACGAGAAGGTCTTGCCGACGCCGGTGCCCGCCTCCACCACGAGCGCCCCGCCGGCTTCGATGGTCCGCGCCAC
>JAQGMT010000192.1 GCA_028292185.1 Ramlibacter sp.
GGTCCCCCACCCGATAGACGCAGACCACGACCGCGTCGCGTTGCTCCACCACGGGATTGAGCCGGGCCTCGTACTCGACGAGGATCGCTTCCTTCAGCTGCGCGGACCACCCCATGTCGGCCCACCACCGAGCCGGAGGCCTGGCGTCGATGATTGCGCGGATCCACTCGATCATCTCGCCCGGCACGAAGCGCCCGCCGCGCAGGTAGCTCTCGTCCCAGCCGAACAGTTCCGTGCGGCCTGGCGCTGCGAGGTCGACACCGCCTTGCGCGAGTTTTTGCGCACGCTCGGCCTTGCGCGCGGGGTCCAGGAACTGCAAGCAGCGGTCGCCGCATTGGGAGCAGGCCTTGGCGAACGGGAGCAGCACGCGGTATTCCTCTTCCGGCCCGTCGAAGAAGGCCACCGCGTGCCGTGGGCCGGCGATCCGTGCGCCGGCGAGCGAGTTCGTTTCGGACTTCAATTGCGCAACTCCTGGACCGAAACGCCGGCGGGCAGCACATGGTCGACCAAGGCACGTGCCGCATGCGACAGATGGCGCCCGTGAGGCCATCCGAAACCCAGGCACCACGGAATGTGGATGCCCTGCAAAGGCCGCGCCACCGTCGAACCCTGGGATCGCGCGGCTGCCAGCCGCCTGGGGACAAATGACGCTCCGGCACCGGACTTGACGAGCTCGTAGAGGAGATCGAGATGGCTGCTGCGCCCCTCCACGCGAGGCTGGATGCCGCGCGCCTTGAACGCATCCAGCACGCCCTTGGCTGCGGGGATGTCCGGCTCGCAAAGGAACAGCGGCACACCCTCCATCGCGGAGAGATCGATGCTCAGGCGCGAAGACAGCGCGTGCGAAGCGGGCAGTATCACCACCAGCTCGTCTTCCACCACTCGCCGGAACTCGAAACCCTCGGGCGCGGGCTCGAACAACGCCGCCAGGTCAAACTCGGATTCGCACAGCCGCCGCTCCAATTCCCCAATGGAGGCGACATCGACATCGAGATCGATGAGCGGATATTTCAGCTTGTACGTGGCCAGGACGTCGGCCAGCATCGCACTCGTCCCCATCTTGGGAAGCCCGATCGCCAACTGGCCGCGCTGCAGCCCCTTCAAAGCGTCAAGCTCGCTGCGCAGCCGATCCGCCGCGGCCAACAGCTGGACCGCCTTGTCGTAAACAAGCTTGCCTTCGTCCGTCAGGTCCGTGCGGGTGCTGCTTCGCTGCAGCAGCACGACGCCCAGCTCGCCTTCCAGTTGCTTCACCGCCTTGCTCACGGTGGACTGCGTCGAGAACAGCGCTTTGGCGGCCGCGGAGAACCCACCCTCGCGCACCACTTGCACAAAGAAGCGGAGCCGCCGCAGGTCGAGGTCATTCGTCATGACGATTCGCAGTCGGCCTGCCGAGCGGCGATTCCAGAACGGAATACCCGCCATGACGTTATTTCGTTTGTGTCCGCTCGCGCGCGCCGTGAACATAGTGTCCGTCAAATTTCAACCAAAACGATGCATTTTCAAAATCAGGAAGGGAGCGGGGGACCGGCGCCAGCTCATCAGCGCATCGGGTTCTTATCGGCCAGCATGCGTACCGGCATCGTCACGCTGGACAACACGGCCGCTGCAATTTACGGCATGCCGCCGGGCCACACGCCGAGCTTGAACGAAGCCCTCGGCTTTTTTCTCCCGGCTGAGCGCGCACTGATCGTCCAATCGGCTCTGGTCGCGCTCGACTTGCGCACGATGTTCGAGATCACCGCGACGCTCCAGGTCGGCGGCCGCGGTATTCCGGTCCGGCTCATCGGGGGCCGAGGCTACGACTTGCGAGAAGACGGGCCTGAGCTGCACGGCATCATCGAGACGCTGTCGGCGGCGCACAAGCTCGGAGCTGAACCCAGCGCGAATCTTCGTCCCGGTTTCCCCGTATCCGCGCTGCTTGCAGGGCTGCAAGTACACATCGGGAATATCTGCGCGCTTTCGGCGGGCATCGAGCGCGAAGCCGATGAGCCGGCGCGGGTCGGCGAACGCCTGGGGTCGATCTCCCGCGCGGCCGCGCAGATGAAGCGGATCATGGAAGCGGTGGCGAGACTTCACAGTGACGAGCCGCCCCGCCGGGAGAGGATCAATGCCAGCACGCTCGCCTCATCCATCGCGAAGGCCCATGTGGAGCGCGACAGCAACTACGCGCGGGCGGTGGTTTCGATCGCGCCGGACATGGGGCTGGACGGCGACCCGGCGGAAGTGGAACTGCTGCTGGACAACCTGATCGGAAACGCGCTGAAGTTCTCCAGCACCCAGCCGCAGCCCTTGGTTCGTGTCGCCTCGCAACAGAAGAACGGCCGCACCGTCGTGCAGGTGAGCGACAACGGGATCGGCCTCGCGCGCGAAGAGGCGACTCAGATCTTCCAGGTGTTCACACGCCGTTGCCCGCCGGATTTCCAAGGCAGCGGCGTCGGCCTTGCCGTCGCCAAACGCATCGTCGAACGGCATGGCGGGCTGATCTGGGCGCACGGCACGCCAGGCGCAGGCGCCACGTTGTCGTTCTACCTTTAGCTGGAGAGCGCAGGAGCGACTGGCTAGGCGAATCTGA
>JAQGMT010000226.1 GCA_028292185.1 Ramlibacter sp.
CACGACCCGTCCAACGTGGCCGCGATCATCGTCGAGCCGGTGGCGGGCTCGGCCGGCTGGTACCTGCCGCCCAAGGGCTATCTGCAGCGGCTGCGCGAGATCTGCGACAAGCACGGCATCCTGCTGATCTTCGACGAGGTGATCACGGGCTTCGGGCGGATGGGCGCCAACTTCGCGGCCGATTACTACGGTGTCGTGCCGGACATGCTGAACTTCGCCAAGTGCGTCACCAACGGCGTCTTTCCGCTGGGCGGCGTCATCTGCCGCGACAAGCTGTACGACGCGATGATGAAGACCGACGCGCCCGAGCACGTGGTCGAGTTCTTCCACGGCTACACCTATTCGGGCCATCCGGTCGCTTGCGCGGCCGCGATCGCCACGCTGGACCTCTATCGCGAGGAAGGCTTGTTCCAGCGCGCGGGAGAAATGGGCAAGGTCCTGGGTGACGCCTTCCACAGCGCCTTCAAGGGACTGCCCAACGTGATCGGCATTCGCAGCCTGGGCTGCGCCGCCGCGGTGGAACTTTCGCCTGTCGCGGGCTCACCCGGCAAGCGCGCCTATGACATCTTCCTGGACTGCTTCCACAAGGGGTCCCTGGTGCGCTCGGCCGGAGACACGCTGGTGATCGCGCCGCCTTACATCGTCGAGAAGTCGCAGATCGACACGCTGGTCAACACCCTGGCCGACTCGATCCGCAAGCACGCCTGAGGGCAGCCTGTCGCGCGGCAACCGGCGCGCGTCGTCTATCGAGCGGCAACGGCTGCGCGCTGCATCTTGCCGCGCATTTCCGCGCAGTAATCTTTTTTCTGCGGCTCGGGCGGCAGTGCTGCCGTCTGCGCGTGCAAGTTTGCCGGCAGATGCTGCGGTATCCCCAGCGCCGGATCGACATGCCCGTTGCCGGCGATCAGCACCACGGTCTTGCCGGGCACCACCGCTTTTTCCAGGACCTGCGCCATGGAGCGGTCGCGCGCAATCTGGATGCGCGTCATCGGCGCGACCTGGCTCTCGGGCAGCAAGCCGCAGTGCCCCGTGCGGATCGCCTGCTGCTGCGCGTTCAGCGCCGGCCCTGGCAACTTGGCGTCGAGGCTGCTGTCGCCCATGGCCGCTGCCATCTGCGATCTCGGCAGATTGGCGCCAAGCACCGGTACGCCGGCTCGCACCGCCGCCATCACCACCGGCGCATAGGTGGGCCACGACCAGCCGGCCTCGTTCCAATGCAAGGCACTGCGCACCTGTTCCTCCGTTGCGGTGGGTCCCAGCCCCGCGGTGGAGCCGCCTTGCTCGGCCATTTCAACGGCGACCGCCGCCAGCCGGTCGCGCGAGGCGAGCGTCTCTATGACCAGCCGCTGCAAGCGCCGGTGTCCGGCGGCATCGTGCTGTTCACCCAGAAGCAGCAGTTCCTGCGAGCCCGCGCCGGCGCGTTCAGCCAAGTCGCTCGGCAACGTCGATGGCGCAGCGCAAGCGCCAAGCAGGAGGATGAGAGCGGCAGCGATCGGCGTGCGCATGCGACGATACTACGCGCTCGCAGCACCATCCCCGCAGCGCCCTCGCGCACTCCCGGCCCATGACTTCGACCTTTCCCGTTCGCGTTGCACTGACCTTGTTACTCGCCTTGGGAGCAGCGCTGTTGTGCGTGCAGCTGCGCACCCCGATCCCCTGGATGATCGGGCCGCTGGTCGCCACGTCCGCCGCTTCCATCTTCGGCTGGCCCACCCGCAGCTTCGGTCCGCTGCGCAATACCGGGCAATGGATCATCGCCACCGCGCTCGGGCTGTATTTCACGCCGCAGGTGACGAAGCTGGTGATCAGCGTCTGGTGGGCGATCGGCCTGAGCATCGCGTGGGCACTGCTGCTCGGGTGGGGCTTTGGCGCGTGGCTCGAGCGGGTCAATCGCGGGCAGTTGGGTGCCGATCGCCGTGAGCAACGCGCCACCAGCTACTTCGCCGGGGCGATTGGCGGCGCTTCCGAGATGACCTTGCTGGCCGAGCGCGAGGGCGGGCGCACCGACTTGGTGGCGGCGTCGCACAGCCTGCGCTTGTTGATGGTCTCGCTCACGGTGCCCTTCGCCATCACGCTCACCGGGCTGCATGGACTCGATGCGACGCTGCCCGGTGCGCGTCATCTTGACCTGTTGGGCCTGGCGGAACTGATCGCAGCCACCGGCGTCGGCGCGTTGCTGATGCGGCGCACCGGCCGGGCGAACCCGTGGTTCATTGGCGCTTTGCTGGTGGCGATGGGATTGACGATGGCCGGCGTGGAGCTGTCCGGGGTACCGCAGCCAATGACGAACGCCGCGCAGCTGTTGATCGGCGTCAGCCTCGGCGTTCGCTTCTCGGCGGGCTTCATCCAGACCGCCCCGCGTTGGCTGGGGACGGTGGCGCTCGGAACTCTGGTGATGATTGCCTTGTGCGCCGGCTTCGCCGCGCTGTTGGGCTGGGGCACGCGACTGCACTGGGCAACGATGGTGCTGGGCACTTCGCCCGGGGGCATCGCCGAGATGGCGATCACGGCGAAAGTGCTTCAGCTGGGGGTGCCGATCGTGACGGCCTTTCAGGTTTGCCGCCTGATCGCGGTACTGGTGCTGGTGGAGCCTCTGTTCCGCTTGAAATACCGCTGACCTCCTTTAGTGCATGACCAGCGGGTTTTGCGCAAGCTCGGCGTAGCCGTCAAGCGTTTCCTCGACCTCTTCCTGCGTGGGTGTGTTCAGCTGCCACGCGTTGATCTGGCGCTGGAAGGCTTCGGCCCAGGAGCCGTCCAGATAAACCTCCTTGTTGGAGCGTTTGTCGACGATCTCGAAGCCGTGCCGCGCCAGGCGCGGAGCAGGCTCGCCCTCGGCGGGTTCGTTGGCCTGCATGTGCACGACGACGAATGCGTCGGAGTCATAAAGCATCTGCATGGGTGGTGTCCTTTGCCACTTTACATAGCAACGTTTGGGCCGCTTTCAAGGAGGACCGCTCAATGCCGAAAGGCCGCTCTCTTGGTTACAGAATAGGCCCTTCGAGGCTCAGCCTTTGTCGGTGGAGGACCACTGCTGATCGACCCAATCGCCGTTCGGCTGTGTCAGACGCAGGCGCGCGGGCGCGTAATCCAGTGCGGGTGCGAGCCAGAGTTCGATCTTCTGGTCGAACTCCTTGCGCGGAGTGCGGATCAGCTTGACCGCCCGCAGTTCGCCGCCCGCGAGCTGCAGCGCTTCTTCGCCCTCGACCGTGAACTGCCAGACCTCCGCGTCGCGCGTGCTCGCCGTCTGTACTGAGATCGTGGTGCCGGGGCCGAAGTTCTTCGGCTTGCCCGCGATCATCGCGCCCAGCTGCATCATCACGCTGAGGCGATCTTGCGCGCCGGCCATCAACACCGCGTCGGGACGATTGCTGCTGAAGCTCACCTTGCCTTCGTCACGTTCGAAGTGCGCCGCTTCCTCGCTGCGCGCCTTGTCGGAAAACCGCAGCGGCGCCAGGCCTTGGGCCGTGATGCGGCCGGTACTTTGCTGGCTGCGCGAGGGCAGCAGCGGACCGCTCAGTTCGAGCTTGGCCTGGTACTCCTTGCCGTCTTGCCGCCAATGCAGCTGACCCTCACCATTCACCACGAAGCCGCGGATGTGGGCCGTCACCTTGTAATGCAACAGCATCGAACCTGGGATCGTGTACGTGATGTTGTCGCTTGGAGTCGCGGAGGCCGAGGGCAGCGGATTGGCCGCCGAGGCAACATTCGCCGCGCCCAGGGCTGCGGTGGCCGCTTTGGGCCGCGCCGGTCGCTGGATTGCAGTCGCCGGCGCTTGGGCGAGCAAAGGCATCACCGCAGGAGCGGCAATTCGCGCAAGCTCCGGCCCCGGTGTTGCCGGCGCGGGCGCGGGCAAGGCAACTGCAACTTCGACCGCGGAGCCCTCAGCGGGCACCGAGCGCATGACGAGAGCTTGTTGTCTTGCGCGTGGCGCGGGCTGGACTGCACCCGGCGCCGGCCGCAACAGCCAGGCATGGACGGCGAGCACCGCCGCAGCGAGCACCAGCAAGGAACGCCAGCGAATGCCCATGCCATTCACCCGAGGTGGCCGAGATCGGCGGACAAGCGGCGCGCCGCGGCACGCAAGGGCCGGTCCACCGCGCCGCCCCAATGCGGATCGAAGGTCCCCGCCGGGCCCAGCGCGACGATGCCCAATTCGATGTGCCCATCTGAATCGAACACGGGCGCGCAAAACGCCACGATGCCCGGCAGCAAAGTGTCCACGACACGGGCCGCGCCGCGCTGGCGCACTTCGTCCAACATCTCGCGTGCCTGCGTCAAGGTGACCGGCACATCGCCCCGCTTCTGCCTGTGAGCGCGCGCAATCTCTTCCTTGAGCAGCGGCGTGATGGCTTCCTTCGACAGGTAGGCGGCGAAGCAGCGCCCCGTGGCAGAAGACAACAAAGGCATGACGTCGCCCAGCCGCAGGTTCACGGTGACCGCTTGAGGCGACTCTTCCCAGTGCACGATGGTGGGCCCGCGATTGCCCCACACGGCGAGCGCCAGCGTATGCCCGATCTCCTCGCCGAGCGCCAGAACGCGTTCGCGCGCAAGTTTCACCGCATCCATTCGCGACAGGCACGCCAGTCCGAGTTTGAGCGAGGCGGGGCCCAGGTCATAGCGGGTGCTGGGGATGTCCTGCACCACCAGTTGCAGGCGCTGGAAGCTCACCAGGTAGCGGTGCGCTTTCGCGGCGCTCATGCCGGCCGCGCCGGCCAGATCGCGCAGCATCAGCGGGCCGGCGGACTTCGACAATACGTCGAGCAATCCGAAGCCCACTTCCACCGATTGGATGCCGGCGCGCTCCTTCATTGGCGCGGCCGTCCGCTAGAATTACGATAAGGTAAATTCATTTCACAATGCGTAATGTCGATGGACTTTAGCGCATGAATCCGGACGCGGCAAACGTGGGGACAGCATGAAACTGGCAACGTACAAGGACGGCTCGCGCGACGGGCAGCTGGTGGTCGTTTCGCGCGACCTGGCCACCGCGCATTATGCGACCGGCATCGCCGAGCGGCTGCAGCAGGTGCTGGACGATTGGGGCTTCCTTTCGCCGCAACTGCAGGACCTGTACGACAACTTGAACAGCGGCAAGGCGCGCCACGCGTTTCCGCTCGACGCGGCCCGCTGCATGGCGCCCCTGCCGCGCGCCTACCAATGGGCCGACGGCTCCGCCTACATCAACCACGTGGAGCTGGTGCGCGCCGCGCGCAAGGCCGAGGTGCCGCAGACCTATTACACGGATCCGCTGATGTACCAAGGCGGCAGCGATGACTTCCTGGGACCTTGCGACGACGTCATCGTGCCCAAGGAAAAATACGGCATCGACTTCGAGGCCGAGATCGCCGTCATCACGGGCGATGTGCCGATGGGCGCCACGCCGGAACGCGCGCTCGATGGCATCCGCCTGGTGCTGCTGGCCAACGACGTGAGTCTGCGCAATCTGATTCCCGATGAACTCGCCAAGGGTTTCGGCTTCCTTCAGAGCAAGCCGGCCACCGCATTCAGCCCTGTGGCCGTGACACTGGACGAGTTGGGCGAGTCCTGGGACAAGGGCCGGCTCGACCTCACCTTGCAGAGCACGTGGAATGGCCGCCGGGTGGGGATGTGCGAAGCCGGCCCGGAGATGACTTTTCACTTCGGCCAGCTGATCGCCCACATCTGCAAGACGCGCAACGTGCGCGCCGGCAGCATCGTCGGCTCGGGCACCGTCAGCAACAAGGGCACCGAGGGTCCCGGCGGCAAGATGGAGTGGAGCAAGGGGTACAGCTGCATCGCCGAAAAGCGCGCGATCGAAACCATCCAGGATGGCAAGCCCGCCACCGAGTACATGAAGTTCGGCGACACCATCCGCATCGAGATGAAGGGCCGCGACGGCCAGAGCATCTTCGGCGCGATCGACCAGACCATCGCGCCGCTCGCGAAGCCGAAGTAGGCGGTGGCTGCGCGCTGGGCTTGGCTGCCGGCGCAAGGCAGTTGGAAATACCACCTGCTGCTCGCCGCCGCCGGCATCCTGGTGCTGGGCCCGCTGGCCGGCGTAACCGCCGCCTACATGAATTTTTCGCTGGGCTTCTTTGTCGGCGGCCAGGTACTTGCCGGCCTGTTGGGATCGGCGGTGACGGCGGGTTACGGCGCCGAGGGCAAGCACGGCGCCAACTACATCCAGACCGCGGCCGCATCGGTGGCTTCGATGAGCGGCATGGGCGTATTGATCCAGGCCATGGTCTGGATGGGACTGCCGCAGCCGCCGGCCTGGCAACTCGTCGCCTACATGTTGTGCATCGGAATGTTCGGCGCCGGGGTGGGCATGTTGTACACCCCGGTCCTGGTCGACCGGATGCAACTGACCTTTCCCTCGGGCTTGGCGGTGGCGAACATCCTGCGTGCCCTCACGGACCCTGCGCTGCTGCGGCGCTCCATCGGCAAGCTGGGCACCGGCGTTGCCGCGGGCATGGCAATCGGCCTCGGGACAGGGCGGCTGCCGATGCTCGGCGCGATCGAAGTTTCGGCCTCGACTTTCGGCGCCGGCATGGTGGTCGGTGCACGCATCGGTATTCCGGTGATCACTGGAGGCCTCATCAGCTGGGCATTGCAACCGTTCTTCGTCGGTATCGGGTGGCTCGAGGCCGGGGACCCGTTTCGCAAGATCACCTTCCTGATTGCGTTGGGCACGATCATGGGGGCGGGGCTGGCCGATTTGGCGGTGATCTTCTGGAGCATGGCGCAGCGCTCTCTCACAACCCGCCGTCTTGTCCCGCCGGAAGATTGGCAACGCGTGCATCGCCTGCGCTTGCTGCTGTGGATCGCGGCATGGGGTGCAGGCATCGTGCTCGTCGGTCATTGCGTGCTCGGCCAGCCCGTCGCTTACCTGCTGATCGCCATTGCACTGGCTTTTGTGTTCGCGATGGTCAACGGGATTTCAGTGGGCGTCAGCGATTCCAATCCGATCTCTTCCGCTTTCGTGGTTGCCGTGGTGCTGATGGCGGCGATGGGCCTGAAGGACCCGATCGTGGGCTTGATGGCCGGGACCGTGCTGCTCGTGTCCACCAGCGTCGCCTGCGACATGCAGCAGGACCGCTCCACCGGCTGGCGCCTGGGCACCAACCGCGTGCTGCAATTTCGGTATCAGGTGCTTGGCATCGTGGTGGGCGCGCTGCTGGCGGTGGGCTTTGCCGAATTGTTCATGGCCGCCTATCCGGTCCTGCAACTGGACCAGACCGCGATGAAGGCTAACGAGCAACCCGCTGAGTGGAGCGCGGCGATGACGTACAAGTTCGTCGGCGTGCTGCGCAGCCTCACCGACGACAAGCCTTACCAGCGCACCGCGATCTTGGCGGGGGTGGCCATCGGCCTCGCGCTGGAGGTCTTGCGAAAACTGATCCGCTCGCGCGCCGCTTACCGGCGACTCGTGGAGAGCGGGCCCAGCGGCGCGCGCATCGACTTCATCATCAATGCCGTGCTACTGCCATCCCCCTATGCGTTGTCATTCGGCGGCTTCGTCAACCTGCCGACCTCGCTGTGGTTCGGCGCCGGCGGCATCGTCGCCGGTCTGCTCGATGCGCGTTCCAGCAAGGACGCGAACAAGCAGGGAGCCCTGCCGCAGGACATGAGCGGCACTTCGCTATTCGGGGGCGGGCTGATCGCCGGTGATGCGCTGGCCGCGCTCGGCGCCGGCGTCGCGGGCTTGCTCGCCGCATTGCGTCCCCACTAATCGGTTCGAGCTGGGCTCGGGCTACAGCCGCAACCAGGGCGTGCCGGTTTCCTCGGCCTCGGCCTTGACCAGCGTGTCCAGAAAGCTGTCACACCACCAGTGCACGTCGAATTCGCGGATCGTGCGCATCAGCGACTGATGCCGGGCACGCCGCTCTTCCACGGGCATCTGCAGCGCCAGGTGAATGGCGTTGGCCGTGCCTTCGATGTCGTAGGGATTCACCAGCAGGGCCTCGCGCAATTGCTCGGCGGCGCCCGCGAAGCGCGAGAGCACCAGTACGCCCGGGTCTTGTGGATCCTGCGCGGCCAGGAACTCCTTGGCGACCAGGTTCATCCCGTCGCGCAGTGGCGTCACCAGGGCCACGCTGCTGGCGCGGTACAGGCCCGGCAAGCGTGCGCGCGCGACCGTGCGGTGCATGTAGCGCACGGGCATCCAGTCCAGCTCGCCGAAGTTGCCGTTGATGGAGCCGCACAGGCTCTCCAGCTGGTGCAGGATGTCGCTGTAGGCGCTGACGTCCTCGCGGCTGGGAGAGGCGATCTGGATCAGCGTCGCGCTCCTGTGGGTCTCCGGATAGCGCTGCAGCATCTCGCGGAAGGCCAGCATGCGCTGCGGCAAGCCTTTCGAATAGTCGAGCCGGTCCACCCCCACCAGCAGCTTGCGCCGCGAATACTCGCGCCGCATGCGCTCGCACATCTCGCGTCCCTCCGGCGCATTGGCCAGGCCGACGAACTCCTCGACGTCGATGCCGATCGGGAAGGCGCCGGCCTGCACCGTGCGATTGAAGGCGCGCCAGCGGCCGTCCCCCAGATTCTGCGCATGGGCTTCGGCCTCCACATAGCTGCAAAAGTGGGCGTGGTCGGCGTTGCTCTGGAAACCGACCACGTTATAGGCGAACAGCGCGCGGATCAACCAGTCGTGTCCGGGAATGGCCGCCAGGATCAAGGGCGGCGGCAGGGGGATGTGAAGGAAGAATCCGATCCGCTGAGTGCAACCCAGCGCGCGCAGCTCGGCGGCCAGTGGAATCAGGTGATAGTCGTGGATCCAGATGATGTCGTCGTCGCGCAGCAGCGGGTGCAGCTTGCGCGCGAACAGCTGGTTCACCCGCCGGTAGCCCGCGATGTGAGCCGATTCGAAATCCGCCAGGTCCAAACGATAGTGAAACACCGGCCACAGCACACCGTTGGAGTAGCCGGCGTAGAAGGAGTCGTGGTCCTGGCGGCTAAGGTCGAGGGTGACCAGCTTGACTCCGCCGGCCTGTTGCGTATGCAGCTTGCCCTCGCCGGGCTTGCCGCCGTCCGCCTCTTCGATGACCTTGCCGCTCCAGCCGAACCACAATCCGCCGGTGTTGTTCAACACGTCGCCGAGTGCGACAGCCAAGCCGCCCGCCGCCGTCTTGCGCGGATCCGCCACCCGATTGGAAACGACCACGAGACGGCTCATGCAGCCCCCCCGCTTGCAGCCAAAGCTGCTGCGCTGCCCCCCGAGGGGGCCTTCGCGTCTTCGGGCGGCCGTGCGACGCTCATGCTAAATCACCGTGTCCCAGCGCGCGGACAGGCGCACGGCGGCGTTGATCAGGCCGACCATCGAATAGGTCTGCGGGAAGTTGCCCCACATCTCGCCGGTGACCGGATGCGTGTCCTCCGACAACAGCCCCAGCGGGTTACGGCTCTTGAGCATCACCTCGAAGATCTCGCGGGCCTCGGCCTTGCGGCCGATGCGAGCCAAGGCATCGATGCGCCAGAAGGTGCAGATGTTGAATGCGGTTTCCGGTTTGCCGAAGTCGTCCGGAGCTTCATACCGCCGCATGTAAGGCCCGTCGCAAAGCGATTTTTCCAGTGCCGCCACCGTCGCGATGAAGCGCGGGTCGTTCGGATCGATGAAGTTCACTTCGGCCATCAGCAGCACGCTGGCGTCGAGGTCGTTGCCGCCGAAGCTTTCCACAAAGGCCTGGCGCCGCTCGCTCCACGATTCGCGCAGGATCCGTTCGCGGATGGTGTCGGCGCGCTCGCGCCAGTGGCGGATGCGCTCGGGCAGCTCCAGCGTTGCAGCCACCTTGGCCAGCCGGTCGCAGGCGGCCCAGCACATCAGCGCCGAGGACGTATGGATGCGGGCCCGGGTGCGCAGCTCCCACATGCCGGCATCCGGCTGGTCGTACACGCGGAACGCCTGCTCGCCCACCGCCTCCAGATGGCCGAACCCGGCCTTGCCCGCGCGCCGGAACAAGCGATGGTCGTGGAAGGCTTGTGAAGCCCCCAGGACGATGTTGCCGTACACGTCGTGCTGGAAATGCTCCTGCGCCTGGTTGCCCACGCGCACCGGCCCTTGTCCGCGATAACCCGGCAAGTGATCCAGGATGGCCTCGGGCAATTGCTCCTCCTGCCCGATGCCATATAGCGGCTGGATGTGGCCACCGGCCGAGCGCACCACGATGTTGTTCAGCCAGCGCAGGTACTCCTCCATCGTCGCCACTTCCGACAGGCTGTTGAGTGCACGCACCACGAAGAACGCGTCGCGCAACCAGCAGAAGCGGTAGTCCCAGTTGCGGCCGCTGTGCGGCGCTTCGGGGATGCTGGTGGTCATCGCGGCGACGATGGCGCCGGTGTCTTCGAACAAGGAAAGCTTCAGCGTGATGGCGGCGCGGATCACCGCGTCTTGCCACTCCAGCGGCAAGGATAGGGCGCGGGTCCAGCTGCGCCAGTAGCTCGCCGTCTCCTGCTCGAAGCCGCGCGCGGTGTCTTCGATGCCGGTCAGCAATGTCTCGTCGGGCCCCAGGATGAAGTCCATCGGACGGTCGACGACGAAGAACGCCTCCGAGATCAGGTAACTCAGCGGCGCGTCCGTGTTCAGGCGCAGGGTTTGGCTGGGGCCGACGTAGCGCAAGTGCGTGCTGCCCTGCGTCACCAGAGGTGCGTTGCGGCCCCAGTCGAAGCGCGGCCGGATCAGCACGCGCACCCGCGGCGACCCCGAGAGCACTTTCACCCGCCGCACCAGCGTCAGCGGCCGGAACGTACGGCCCCGGTTCCAAAAGCGCGGCGCCAGATCCGTGATCTCGATGCCTTGGCCTTTGGCGTCGAACAAGCGCGTCTTGATGATGGCCGTGTTCGGCTCGTACGACTGCTCGCTGCGCGCGAACTGCTCGAGTTCGAACGCCCACAGGCTGCCGTTCTCGCTGGGATCCAGCAGCGCGTTGAAAACGGGATCGCCATCGAACCGCGGCAGACAGCACCATACGATGCGCGCCCGCTCGTCCACCAGCGCGGTATAGGCGCAATTGCCGATCACCCCGAGCTTCAACGAGGGTTTGAGCGCCGCGGCGGGGGTCGCCGGATTCATACGCTGGCCTTTCCGGCCTTCGAGGCCACCGCGGTTTGCAACAGTTCACGCAGTGCGCCGGGCGATGCCAGCCGTTGCTGCGCCACGGTCGGGCCTTCGCCGACCTTGATGCCCAGGCCTTGCAGGCGCTGCACGGTGGCAAAGCCCGCTTCGTCGGTGAAATCGTCGCCCACGAACACCGGCTGGCGCCCGGCAAACGGCGCCTCCTGCATGAAGGCCTCGATGGCGTGGCCCTTGTTCGCGCCGCCGGGCTTGGCCTCCACCACCATCTTGCCGCGCAGCAACGTGAGCCCCGGCGAGTCCTCGACCGCCGCCTCCATGGCGCGCAGGCACAAACACTCCAGTTCGGGCGCTTGGCGGTAGTGCACCGCCACCGAGCCGCGCTTGTGCTCGACCCGCAATTGCGGATGCTGGGCCACCAGCGCGAGGGCGGCCTGCTCGACCGCCTGCAGGGGGTGCGTGGACAGCAGCGTCATGTCGCCGTCGGCGCGGCGCCGCTCCGTACCGTGAACACCGGCAACCGGCAGCTGCAGCGGTTTCATGAACGCATCGATCTGCTCGATCGGGCGCCCGGAAATCAGGGCCAGCGCGCCGCCGAGGTATTGGCTGAGCGCCTCCAGCGTCGCGACCAGCCCCTTGGGCACGACCACGGCCTCAGGCTGCGGGGCCAAGTCAACCAAAGTACCGTCGAAATCGAGGAACAAGGCGCAGGACGGACAGAGAAAGTCCACAAAGTTCATGGTGCATGACCCTAACAGCCGGCGCTGCGGCGCACCAGATGGCGCACGCGCTTACCGCCGTAGGACACGGCTTACTGCCGGGCGGGAATTGGTGACTTGCGCGCCAGCCGGTGGTCTAAGCTTCGGGCCGCTACCGGAACTTTCCCTTCCCGAAAAAAATGGACTACTCAACTTACCAAACCCTGGCGATCTCCCGGCGCGGTCCCGGTGACACCGTGCTGGACATCCAGATGCGCGCCCTCAACGGCAAGCTGCCGACGGCGGGCCACGACGGCCACCGCGAATTGGCGCAGATCTGGCGGGACGTGGCAGAGGACGAGTCGGTGCGTTGCGCGGTCCTGCGCGGCGAGGGCTTGGGCTTTTCGGGCGGCGGCGATCTGGGGCTGGTGGCGGACATGGCGGCCGATTTCGAAGTGCGCACGCGCGTGTGGAAAGAAGCGCGCGACCTGGTCTACAACCTGGTCAATTGCGACAAGCCCATCGTCAGCGCTTTGCATGGTCCGGCCGTCGGTGCGGGGCTGGTGGCCGGACTGCTGGCGGACATCTCCATCGCCGCGAGCAGCGCGAAGATCGTCGACGGCCACACGCGCCTGGGGGTGGCGGCCGGCGATCACGCCGCGATGGTCTGGCCCCTGCTGTGCGGCATGGCCAAGGCCAAGTACTACCTGCTGCTGTGCGAAGCGGTCAGCGGGCAAGAAGCCGAACGCATAGGCCTGGTGTCGCTCGCGGTGCCCGACGATCAACTGCTGCCCAAGGCTTATGAGATCGCCGACAAGCTGGCGCTGGGTTCGCAAAGCGCCATCCGCTGGACCAAGTACGCGCTGAACAATTGGCTGCGGCAAGCCGGCCCGGCATTCGACACCTCCCTCGCGCTCGAGTTCGTGGGCTTCGGCGGTCCCGACGTCAAGGAAGGCATCGCTTCGCTGCGCGAGCGGCGCGCGCCGCGGTTCTGATGCTCATTGCGGCTTCTAGAATGAGGCCATGAACATCTTCTCGCGCACGTTTTTTGCCGTCGGCGCCCTCACATTTGCAGTGTCGGCGCTTGCCGGGATGCCACTCAAGGTCGAGGGGGCTTGGGTGCACAGCACGGTTCCCGGCCAGCAAGGCGCGGCCGCTTTCATGACGCTCACTGCGCAGCAGCCGCTGCGGCTGGTGGGCGTCTCGAGCCCGGTGGCCGGAACCGCCGACCTGCACCAGATGAAGCGCGAGGGCGAGGTCATGACGATGCGTCCATTGAGCCAGCTCGAGTTGCCGGCCGGCCGCGCCGTCGAGCTGTCGGCCAGCGGGTATCACCTGATGCTGCAGGATCTGAAGCAGCCGCTGAGGCCGGGAACCATGGTGCCGCTGACCCTGGTGCTGCGCGACGCAAAAGGCGTTGAAAGCAAGGTCGAACTGAAGCTGCCGGTGGCGGCTCGGGCTCCGGCCGGGGCCGCATCCATGCCCGCGATGGGTGGGATGAACGCGACGGACGGCCACAAGCATTGACACCAGCGGTGCGGCCTGGCGCGCCGGCTTGGGTTAAGCTGCTCTCACCAAGAACGGAGCGCGGCCATGAGCGACAACCAGGATTTTGGCTTCGGCAAGTTCGTCCCCGGATTCGACTTTCTTCAGAATCTGGCGAAGGGCGCTTCGCAGACGTTGCCGCAGCTGTCCACGCTATCCAATTGGGTGGCGCCCACCCTGAACGTGGAGGAACTGGACAAGCGCATCGGCGAACTCAAGGCGGTGCACTTCTGGCTGGACCAGAACTCCAAGGCGTTGGGCGCAACCATCCAGGCGCTGGAAGTCCAGAAGATGACGCTGGCCACCCTCAAGGGCATGAACGTCAGCATGGGCGAACTTGCGAACTCGCTTCAGCTCACCCCCACCGATACAAAGCCAGGTGCGGCACCCGCCGCTGACGGCAAGGGCCAGGCGCAACAATCGCCTTCGGGCGGCGGCGGCGGCGGCCAGCCGGCGAGCGGCGTCATCGATCCGCTGCAATGGTGGGGCGCGCTGACGCAGCAGTTCCAGCAAATCGCGGCCGGCGCCATGAAGGATCCTGGCGCGCAGGCGGCGGCGGTCCCCGGCAAGAAAGCCGCCGGCGCCACAGCCCCGCGCAAAACCGGCGCCAAACGAGCGGCCAAGAAGTCAGCGCCCTGAGCGGGCAACACGGGCAATCATGAAGCTCTTTCCTTTTGGACACGCCACCCATCCCCAGTGGACGATGGCGGCCGGCCTGGTGCTGGCGCAATTGCGGGCGCAGATCGCCTTGCGCGATTACGCGAGCTCGCCCACGCTGGGCCTGCTTTACATCACCGACCACTACGCATCGGCGGCCCAGGAAATCCTGGATCATTTGGGCGCCGAGCTGCCGGAAATCACCGACTGGGCGGGCACCGTGGGCGTGGGCATCGCGTCGTCCAACGTCGAATACTTCGACGAACCCGCGATGGCGGTGATGCTGTGCGAGCTGCCACCCCACCAATATCGGGTGTTCTCCGGCGTGGCGCCTTTGGGCCTGGGCGATGGCATGGGCTTCGAACCGTTCACGGCGCTGGTGCATGCCGATGCGGGCACACCCGATCTGGGCGAGCTCATTTCCGAAATGGCGGCCCGCACCGCCACCGGCTACTTGTTCGGCGGCCTGGCCTCGGGCCGCCGCGGCGCGGTGCAGTTCGCCGTCAGCGGCAACGGCAACATCAAAGGCCAGGGCAAGGCCGGCGGCGTGTTCCGCGGCGGCTTGTCGGGCGTGGCTTTCGGCGAAGGCATCTCGCTGGTCTCGCGGGTGACGCAGGGCTGCCAGCCCGTGACGCCGCAGCGCGTCATCACCGCCGGCAAGGACAACGTGATCACCGAACTCGACGGCCAGCCGGCGCTCGACGTCCTGTTGCGCGACATCGGTGTCTCGCTGGACGAGCCCGAGACCGCGATGGGCGCCTTGCGCGCCACATTGGTGGGACTGACGCAAGCCGGCAGCGACGTGGTGGGACGCACCGGGAATTTCGGCGCGGACGTGGTGGTGCGGCACATCATCGGCCTGGACCCCGCCCGGCATGGCGTGGCGATTGCCGATCGCGTCGAGCCCGGCATGCGGATGGCGTTCTGCCGCCGCAATCCGCAAGCGGCGCGCGCCGACCTGATGCGCATCTGCGCTGAGATTCGCGAGGAGCTGGAGCCCGAAGAGATGTCACTGCCGGTGGCCGCGGCGCTGGCCGCACCGGAAGCCCAGGCCGCGCCCACACCGGCGCGGCGCATCGCCGGCGCCGTGTACGTGAGTTGCGCGGGCCGGGGCGGTCCGCATTTCGGCGGCCCGAGCGCGGAACTGCAGATCGTGCGGCACGCCTTGGGCGACGTCCCGCTGGTGGGTTTCTTCGCCGGCGGCGAAATCGCGCGCGATCATCTTTACGGCTACACCGGCGTGCTGACGGTGTTTCGCTAACCCATGACGCAGAAGCCCTCGCAGCGCCTTCCGGACATCTGGCAAGGCGTGCGTTGGGCGATGCAAGCGGGCGCGCAGGGTGGCGGCACTTCGCGGCGTCGGCTGGCCTGGCGCGCGGCCAATGCGACGCTGGGGCACGGCAAGGCGCTGCGCCGCTGGATGGCGATGGTGGTGGAACTGCACTCGCGCGAAATCGTCAGGAACGTGCCCGGCGAATACCTTCGCGCGGTACGCCCATACGTGCACCGGCATACCGGCTACGGCGAGCGGGTGGGGCAACTGATCGATCACATGGATTGGCTCGAAGGCGCCTTCCATGCCAAGAGCTTCGAGCAGATCGCGGCGGGCCGTCCATTGGTCTTGGCCGAGCTCACGCCGCCGCGCGGCTGCGACTTCATGCGTTTGCAGCTGGAGCAGGCGCCCTCGCAAAGCCCGGAAGGCGAGTTGCTGCTGACACTGAGCCTGCAGCGCGCTTCGGACATCCAGCACAAGCCGCAGCCGGTGGATGCGGGTGTGCTGGCCTTCAGCTGCTTCCGGGTGGATGGGATCGCGTGCCTGGTGATCGGCGGCGTGCGCGGCCCGCGTCACGCCAGCCAGCGCATGAGCCCGACCGAAATCAACCAGGCCTTGCAAGGCTGGAAGCCTTCGGTGTTCATGGTCCGCGTGGCGCAGGAACTCGCCCGCCACTGGGGTTTGCGCCTGATCGGGCTCGACCCCGCCGCGCACCGGCTGCGCGGCTGGTCCTATCAATGGAACAAGCGAAATCGCGAAGGCGCACAGCGAATTTTCGCGAGCTACGACGCGTTATGGGAACATTTCGAAGCCACCAATGGACCGCGCGGCTGGGTCATCGTGCCGATGAATTCGGACGACAAGCTCTCGGCGACGGCCTTGTCGCCGGAGAAGCGCGAGCGCCAGACCCGCCGCGCGGATTACTGGATCCGCACGCGCAACCTGTTGCGCGTGCAATTCAAGCAACTGCTGCAGCGTCCGAGCCGCGAGGCCCAGATTTCCCGCATCACGCAAACGATGGACCCGGATGTCTGGGGCCTGAGCAGGCCCCCCGATTACGGGCACGGCGAGGACGGCCTTGCCTCCCGCCTGCTAGAGACCGGGCCGGGCACCTTGCCGTGATGCTCGGGGGAACCGGGCCGCTCAGACACCCACAGCGCGATCCCGCTTGAACTGCTGCGCGAACGCCGCGAAGCTGCCGGCATCCAGCGCCTCGCGCATCTCACGCATCAGATCCAGGTAGTAGTGCAGGTTGTGGATGGTCGCGAGCATCGGCGCCAGCATTTCGCCGCAACGCTCCAGGTGATGCAGGTACGCGCGAGAGAATCCGCCTGACACGGTGCCGTCGCTGGCGGTGGCTCCCTTGCAGGTGTAGCAGCCGCAGGTCGGGTCGAGCGGCCGCTCGTCGATGCGATGCCGCGAATTGCGGATCTTCAGGTCGCCAAAGCGCGTGAACAAATGGCCGTTGCGGGCATTGCGGGTGGGCATCACGCAGTCGAACATGTCCACGCCTTGCGTCACGCCATCGACCAGATCCTCCGGCGTGCCCACGCCCATCAGGTAGCGCGGCTTGTCGGCCGGCAGCCGGTGCGGGGTGTGGGCCATGATGCGCAGCATCTCTTCCTTCGGTTCGCCGACGCTCACGCCGCCGATCCCGTAGCCGGGGAAATCCATCTCTACGAGCGCCGCCAGTGATTCGCCGCGCAGGTGCTCGAACATCCCGCCTTGCACGATGCCAAAGAGCGCATTCGGATTTTCCAGCCGCTGGAACTCGCTCTTGCAGCGCTGCGCCCAGCGCCGGCTCAATTCCATCGAGATTCGCGCCTCGGCTTCGGTCGTGACGTGCCCCTTGGTGTCATAGGGTGTGCACTCGTCGAACTGCATCACGATGTCGCTATTGAGCAGCGTCTGGATCTGCATCGAAATCTCGGGCGTGAGGAACAGCTTGTCGCCGTTGACGGGCGAGGCGAACTTCACGCCTTCTTCGCTGATCTTGCGCATCTCCCCCAGGCTCCAGACCTGGAACCCGCCGGAGTCGGTGAGGATCGGCTTGCTCCAATTCTCGAACCGGTGCAGGCCGCCGAACTGCTTGAGCACATCCAGGCCCGGCCGCATCCACAAGTGAAAGGTGTTGCCCAGGATGATCTGCGCGCCCATCTCTTGGAGCGAGCGCGGCGTCACGCCCTTGACGGTGCCATAGGTGCCGACCGGCATGAACACCGGCGTCTGCACCACGCCGTGATTCAAGGTCATGCGCCCGCGGCGCGCGTGTCCCTCGGTCTTGAGCAGTTGAAAATCAAGCATGGCTCAAGGCTCTCGCGCCAGCAGCATGGCGTCCCCGTAGCTGAAGAAGCGATAGCGCTGGGCGACGGCATGCCGATAAAGACTCATGATGCGATCGTAGCCCGCAAAGGCGCTCACCAGCATCAGCAGGGTCGAGCGGGGCAAATGGAAGTTGGTCACCAGCTTGTCCACCACACGGAACTCGAAGCCGGGGGTGATGAAGATCGAGGTGTCGCCGCTCGCGCAGCCGGTCAAGGCCCACGACTCCAGCGTGCGCACCGTCGTGGTCCCCACCGCGACCACCTTGTGGCCGCGGGCGTGGGTGCGGGCAATCGCCTGCTGGGTCGCCGCGGGGATGTCGTACCACTCGCTGTGCATGGTGTGGTCGGCGATGTTCTCGGTCTTCACCGGCTGGAACGTGCCGGCTCCCACATGCAGCGTCACGCTGGCGCGCTCGATCCCGCGCGCAGCAAAGCCCGCGAGCAAGGCTTCGTCGAAATGCAAGGCGGCGGTCGGCGCTGCCACGGCCCCAGGATTCTTCGCGAACACCGTCTGGTAGCGCTCCGCGTCCGCGGCCGTGTCAGCGTGTTCTATATACGGAGGCAGCGGCACGTGTCCGTGCTGCTCCATCAGCGTGTAGGGATCGTCGTTGAGCATGAAGCGAAACAGCGGGCCTTGATCGTCGGGCCAGCGGCCTTGGAGGCTGGCAGTGAAGCCGCCCTGCATCTTCAGTACCGTGCCGATCGGCGGCTTCTTGCTGACCTTCATGTGCGCGACCACTTCGTGCGGACCGATCACCCGCTCGATCAGCAGTTCCAGCTTTCCGCCGCTTGGCTTCTCGCCGAACAGGCGGGCCTTGACCACGCGCGTGTCGTTGAACACCAGCAGGTCGCCGGCTTCCAGCAAGGAGGGCAGTTCGCGAAAGATCCGGTCCACCGGCTGCCCGCCCGAGGCATCGAGCAAGCGGGAGGCGCTGCGTTCGCCGGCAGGTTGCTGGGCGATCAGTTCAGGGGGAAGCGCGAAATCGAAATCGCCGAGAGAGAAGCTTCGAGCCATGCTTGAGGGTTGGACAAACCCGTGCCAAGTGAATTGGGAACCGGACAGAGGGCAGAATTGTCCCATGCCCGAAACCACGGTCTTGTCCGCGCCACAGAAAGCCCTGCAAAAGCTCGGATTGACGCGCGACATCGACCTGGCGCTGCACCTGCCGCTGCGCTACGAGGATGAAACGCGGGTGGTGACGCTGCGCGATTCGCGCGAAGGCGACACCGTCCAAATCGAAGCCACCGTCACCGCCTGCGAGATCGTGTACCGGCCGCGGCGCCAGTTGATGGTGACGGTGGACGACGGCAGCGATACCTGCATGCTGCGGTTCTTCAGCTTCTATCCCTCGCAGCAGAAAGCGCTGGCGGTCGGCACGCGAGTGCGGGTGCGCGGCGAACTGAAAGGGGGCTTTGTCGCCTGGCAGATGATCCACCCGTCTTTCAGGCCGGCCGGCGGCGAATTGCCGTCGGCACTGACGCCGGTGTACCCCACGGTCGCCGCCTTGCCGCAAACGTATTTGCGCAAGGCCGTGCTCGGCGGCCTTGCGCGGGCCGACCTCGGCGACACTTTTCCGCCCGGCGTCAGCGACACATTGAAGCCGCTGGTGTGGCCGCTGCGCGAAGCGCTTACGTTTTTGCATCAGCCGACGCCCGATGTGGCGCTGGCCACTTTGGAAGACCGCACACATCCGGCGTGGCAGCGCCTGAAAGCCGAAGAACTGCTGGCGCAGCAGCTTTCGCAACTGCAAAGCAAGCGCGAGCGCGAAGCCCTTTGCTCGCCGGCGTTGGTCGCGCAACGAAAGGGCTTGCACGAGCAACTGCTCGCCGCCTTGCCGTTCCAGCTCACCGCAGCCCAGCGCCGCGTGAGCGAAGAGATCGCGCATGATCTGGGGCGCAAGGTGCCGATGCATCGCTTGCTGCAAGGCGATGTCGGTTCGGGCAAGACCATCGTCGCCGCGCTGGCGGCGTCGATCGCCACCGACGCGGGCTGGCAATGCGCTTTGATGGCGCCGACCGAAATCCTGGCCGAGCAGCATTTCCGCAAGTTGATCGGCTGGCTCGATCCCTTGCTGGCGCCGAAGGGCTTGCGCGTGGCCTGGCTGACCGGCAGCCAGAAGAAGAAAGAACGTACGGAGATGCTGTCGCTGGTGGCCAACGGGGAAGCGGCGCTGGTGATCGGCACCCACGCGGTGATCCAGGACCAGGTGCAGTTCAAGAAGCTGGGGCTGGCCGTGATCGACGAGCAGCACCGCTTCGGGGTGGCGCAACGGCTGGCACTGCGCGCGAAGATGACCGAGCCCGGTCAGGAGCCGCATCTCTTGATGATGTCGGCCACACCGATTCCCCGCACGCTCGCGATGAGCTACTACGCCGACCTCGATGTCTCGACCATCGACGAGCTGCCGCCCGGGCGCACGCCTGTGATCACCAAGCTGATTGCCGACACCCGCCGCGACGAAGTGACGGAGCGCATCCGCGCCCAGGTCGCGCATGGCCGGCAGGTGTACTGGGTCTGCCCGCTGATCGAAGAGAGCGAGACGCTCGATTTGACCAACGCCACGGCGACGCATGAAGCCTTGTCCGCGGCCTTGCCGGGTGTGATGGTCGGCCTGCTCCACTCCCGCATGCCGGCGCCCGAGAAGAAGGCGATGATGTCCCTGTTCACCAGCGGGCAGATGAGCGTGCTGGTCGCCACCACGGTGATCGAAGTGGGCGTGGACGTGCCCAATGCGTCGCTGATGGTGATCGAGCATGCGGAGCGCTTCGGCCTGTCGCAGTTGCATCAGTTGCGCGGACGGGTCGGGCGCGGCGCCGCGGCGTCGGCTTGCATCCTGCTGTTCGCGGCCGGAGAAGCAGGGCGGCTCGGCGACAGCGCGACGGCTCGACTGAAGGCGATGGTGCAGACCGCCGACGGCTTCGAAATCGCCCGACGCGACCTGGAAATCCGCGGCCCCGGTGAATTTCTAGGCGCCCGCCAATCGGGCGCGCCATTGCTGCGCTTCGCCGACCTGGTGCTCGATGCCCAGCTTCTCGAATGGGCCCGCCAGCTCGCCCCGCTGATGCTCGATCGGCACCCGGAACTGGCGCAAAAGCACGTGGCGCGCTGGTTGGGTGGAAAATCGGAATACCTCAAAGCTTGATCGCCCCGGACAGACCTGCAGATTTGTCCCGGGCGACCGGCACCTATGACCCTCACCGAGCTCAAATACATCGTCGCCGTGGCGCGGGAAAAGCACTTCGGCAAGGCCGCCGAAGCCTGCTTCGTCTCGCAGCCCACCTTGTCGGTGGCAATCAAGAAGCTCGAGGATGAGCTGGAAGTCAAGCTGTTCGAGCGCAGCGCCAATGAGGTGGCCGTCACACCTTTGGGCGAAGAAATCGTGCGTCAGGCCCAAAGCGTGCTGGAGCAGGCCGCCAACATCAAGGACATCGCAAGGCGCGGCAAGGACCCCCTGGCCGGCCCGCTGAAACTGGGTGTGATCTACACCATCGGGCCTTACCTGCTGCCCGACCTCGTACGCCAGGCCATAGTGCGCACTGCGCAGATGCCGCTGATGCTGCAAGAGAATTTCACCGTGAAGCTGCTCGAGATGCTGCGCACCGGCGAGATCGATTGCGCGGTCATGGCGGAGCCGTTTCCCGACACC
>JAQGMT010000280.1 GCA_028292185.1 Ramlibacter sp.
CCGCGCTCCGGCGCCTACCTGCTGTTCACCTTCCTGGGCGGCGCCACGTTCTTCTTCGGACCCATCATCGGCGCGATCCTGATGGTGCTGGCCTTCGTGCTGTTATCGGAAGTGACCAAGGCGTGGCTGCTGTACCTCGGGCTGGTGTTCCTCTTCATGGTGATGTACGCGCCCGGCGGCATAGCCAGCCTGATCATGATGAACCTGCGGGTGGCCTCGTTCGGGCGCCTGAAGGAACTGTGGGTGAGTTATCTGGCGCTGGCGGTTACCGCACTCATTGCGCTGGCCGGCGCAGGCGCGATGATCGAGATGGTGTATCACCTGAAGCTCAATCCGGCACTGGGGCCGGAACTCAATTTCATGGGCGTGACCCTCGACGCGCAAGGCCTGAACAGCTGGTTCGGCTCGGCCTTCGTCATGCTCACGGGGCTGGGAATGTTCGAAGCGACACGCCGGCATTTCGTGGGGCAGTGGGGCGAGATCCAGGAGTTCATCGAAAAAGAGATGAAGCGCAAAAGCCCATGAGCTCCACGTACGCACTCGAACTGAAAGACTTGCGCAAGAGCTTCGGCAAGACCGAGATCATCCGCGGCGCGAGCCTGGCCGTGAAGCCGGGCGAGCGCGTCGCGGTCATCGGTCCGAATGGCGCGGGCAAGTCGACGCTATTCAACCTTATCAGCGGCCGCTTCGCGCCAACCAGCGGCGAGGTGCTGCTCAATGGCCAGCGCATCGATGGCAAGAAGCCGTTCGAGATCAACCGCTTGGGCCTGTCGCGCAGCTTCCAGGTGACGAACATCTTTCCCAACCTCAGCGTATTCGAGAACCTGCGCTGCGGCGTGCTCTGGAGCCTGGGCTACAAATACACCTTCCTGAAGTTCCTGGCCGACCTGCACGATGCGAACGAGCGGGCCGAGGAGCTGCTGCACATGATCAAGCTGGATCGCAAGCACGACGTGCTGGCGACCAACCTCACCTACGCGGAGCAGCGCGCATTGGAAGTCGGCATCACGATCGCCGGTGGCGCGAGCGTCATCCTGCTGGACGAGCCCACCGCCGGCATGAGCAAGAGCGAAACGCGGCGCTTCATCGAGCTCATCAAGGAAGTCACGGTCGGCAAGACGCTGCTCACGGTGGAGCACGACATGGGTGTGGTGTTCGGCCTGGCCGACAAGATCGCAGTGGTGGTCTATGGCGAAGTGATCGCCTTCGACAAGCCCGAAGCGGTGCGCGCCGACCGCCGCGTGCAGGAAGCCTACCTGGGGACCCCGGCAGCCGTAACGCAGGCCGCGTGAAACGCACCCTTCCATGCTGAAAGTAGAAAACCTCCACGCGTTCTACGGCAAGAGCCACGTGCTGCATGGCGTGCAATTCGAAGTGGGGGAGGGCGAGATCGTGGCCCTGCTGGGACGCAACGGGTCGGGGCGCTCCACCACCGCGAAGGCGATCATGGGGATGGTGGATTGCACCGGCATGGTGGACTGGAACGGCCGCCGCACCGTCGGCCTGAAGCCGTACCAGATCGCGCACCTCGGCCTGGGCTACGTGCCGGAAAACCGCGACATCTTTCCCAAGCTCACGGTGCACCAGAACCTCATGCTCGGCCAGAAGAGCGCACGCCAGGTGGGACGCTGGTCTTTCGACGACATGTACCTCATGTTTCCGCGCCTCAAAGAGCGGCAGCACACCGAGGCCGGGGTCTTGTCGGGCGGAGAGCAGCAGATGCTGACGCTGTGCCGCACGCTGATGGGCGATCCGGACTTGATCATCATCGACGAGCCCACCGAAGGCCTGGCGCCAAAAATTGTCGAGCTGGTCGGCGAATACCTGCGAAGGCTGAAAGAGCGCGGCGTGTCGGTGCTCTTGATCGAACAGAAACTGACCATCGCGATGGCGATCTCCGATCGCGCGCTGGTGATGGGCCATGGCAGCATCGTGTTTCAAGGCACGCCCGATATGCTGCGGGCCGACGGCTACATTCGCAAGGAGTGGCTGGAGGTGTAGACGACACGATACGCGGCCATGAAGCCCGCGTCCGGTGTTCGGCTTCGCCGCGAAGTTTGTCCCGCTCGTGACAAACCCGCCCGGGCGGCGCAACATAAGCCATCTAGAATTCAAAATCGCACGACCGTTCTTTTTATCTCCTCGAGGAAGACCAGCATGACCGCTGACTACAAGGTTCACGGCGACGTCGCCGTGATCACGATGAACAATCCGCCCGTCAACGGGCTGGCCTACGCGATGCGCAGGGAAATGGTCGACGGGGTCGAGCGTGCCAACGCCGACGGTTCGGTCAAGGCCATCGTGATCACGGGCGCCGGCAAGACTTTTTCCGGCGGAGCGGACATCACCGAGTTCGGCACGCCGAAATCGGTGGCCGAGCCCAACCTGCTGGCCATCATCCTGGTGCTGGAGAACTCGGCCAAGCCGGTGGTCGCGGCCATCAACGCCACGGCGATGGGCGGCGGTCTGGAGCTCGCGCTCGGCTGTCATTACCGTATCGCCGCGCCCGGCGCGAACGTCGCACTGCCCGAGGTGAAGCTGGGTCTCATCCCCGGCGCGGGCGGAACGCAGCGGCTGCCGCGCGTACTGGGCGTTGAAACCGCGCTGAACATGATCGTGAGCGGGGAGCCGGTCAAGAGCGAACTGTTGGCCCAGCAGCCCGGGCAGAAGTTGTTCGACAAGATGGCAGCCTCAGCGGATTCGCTGGTCGAAGAAGCCATGGCGTACGCCCGGTCGGTCGCCGATGCGCGTCCGCTGCCCCTGGTGCGCAACCTGCCGTGCAAGCATCCGCTGGGCGACGCCTACTTCCAGTTCGCGCGCAACATGGTCAAGGGAATGGCCAAGGGCTTTCCGGCTCCGCTTAAGTGCGTCGATGCCGTGGAAATGGCCACCAAGAAGAAGTTCGATGAAGGCATGGCGCTGGAGCGCGAGATCTTCACCAACCTGATGTTCACGCCCGAGAGCCGCGCACTGCGCCACATCTTCATGGCCGAGCGTGCGGCTTCCAAGATTCCGGACGTTCCCGCCGACACGCCGCAGCGCGAGATCAAGTCGGTGGCCGTGATCGGCGCCGGCACCATGGGCGGCGGCATCTCGATGAACTTCCTGAACGCCGGCATCCCGGTGAAGATCCTCGAGATGAAGCAGGAGGCGCTGGAGCGCGGCATCGCCACCATCCGCAAGAACTACGAGTCTCAGGTCAAGCGCGGCAAGTTGAAGCAGGACAAGTACGAGCAGCGGATGAACCTGCTGACCACCACGCTCGACTACAACGACATCAAAGACGCCGACCTGGTGATCGAAGCGGTGTTCGAGGAGATGGGCGTCAAGCAGAAGGTGTTCGAGAAGCTGGACGAGGTGATCAAGCCGGGAGCGATCCTGGCCTCCAACACTTCCACGCTGGACGTGAACAAGATCGCTTCGTTCACCAAGCGTTCGCAAGACGTGGTGGGGCTGCATTTCTTCAGCCCCGCCAACGTGATGAAACTGCTCGAAGTGGTGCGCGGCGCCAAGACCGGCAAGGACGTGATGGCCACCGTGATGACCGTGGCGAAGAAGATCAAGAAGACCGCAGTGGTATCGGGCGTTTGTGACGGCTTCATCGGCAACCGCATGATCGAGCAATACAGTCGCCAGGCCGGCTTCCTGCTGGACGAGGGCGCCACGCCGCAGCAGGTGGACAAGGCCATCGAGAAATTCGGCTTTGCCATGGGGCCCTTCCGCATGGGCGACCTTGCGGGCAACGACATCGGCTGGGCCATCCGCAAGCGGCGCGCGCAGGAGCGGCCGAACATGCTGTACAGCCGCACCGCCGACAAGCTGTGCGAGCTGGGCCGTTTCGGCCAGAAGACCGGTGCGGGCTGGTACGACTACCAGCCCGGCAAGCGCGATGCGATCCCATCGGAGCTGGTCAACAAGATGATCGAGGACCACCGCAAGGAACTGGGCATCACGACGCGCAAGATTTCGGATGACGAGATCGTTCAGCGCCTGGTGTTCGCACTGGTCAACGAGGGCGCTCGCATCGTCGAGGACAAGATTGCCTCGCGTGCCAGCGACATCGACATGGTGTACCTCACGGGCTATGGCTTCCCCA
>JAQGMT010000446.1 GCA_028292185.1 Ramlibacter sp.
GCCAGGCATTGTCCGAACGCGTCGTGTACGACAACGAGTCCGGGCAATTGCTCACGGCCAGCTTCATGGACTACGCCATTCCGCACGTGGACACCTTCCGCGGCTTCAAGACGCAGTTCGATACCTCGATTCCTTGCACCACCAACCTGCTCGGCGCCAAAGGCGTGGGCGAGCTCGGCACCATCGGCGCGACGCCGGCGGTGGTCACGGCGGTGATCGACGCCCTGGCGCGCGCGGGACTCGGGCGCGACGCCGAGAAACTGCAGATGCCGCTCGTCGCCGAACAGCTGTGGCGCGCGGTGAACCTGCGCGAATTCCCGCCGGCGCCACTGGGCTAGGCGCGCGGGGATGCGGCGCGCCGCGCCATGGGGCCACCGCGTTGCGGGCGCGTGGGCATTGACACTGCGCCCGCCTTGGCCTGACACTCGCGCCACTTTGTCCAGCGCGGCGGGAGCCCCATGCTAAATATCAGTACCAGCGGGATCGTCCGCACCGTGCTCATTTCAAGCTTCGTCACCGCGCTGGTGGCGGGCACCGGCGGCGCCTATGTCATGCTGCACCATCGGGCGGTGCAACAAACCGCGGCCGAGGCCGGCCGGATGCTGAGCATCGCCACGGCCGTGCGCGGCTACACCGATCAGCAGATCACGCCGATGTTGCGCAACGACGACAAGGTATTTCATCCGGAGACTGTGCCGGCTTTCGCGGCGCAGTCGGTCTACCGCGGCATGGCGGCCATGCACCCGGGCTACACCTATCGCGAGCCGGCTATGAAGCCCACCAATCTCGAAGACCTGCCCACGCCCTTCGAGGTCGAATTGCTCGACAAATTCCGGGCCGACGCGCAGCTGAAGGAACTGGCCGGTGTGCGCCAAGGCGCCAAGGGCAACGTGTACTACCTGGCGCGGCCGATCCGGGCGCAGGAGTCGTGCCTGGTTTGCCACGACACGTCCCAGCGGGCGCCCGCCGCCATGGTGGCCAAGTACGGTCCCTTCAACGGCTTCGGCTGGCGCCTCAACGAAGTCGTGGCGCTGCAATCGCTCACCATTCCGGCGGCCGAGGAACTGAGGCAAACCGGCGAGATCGCGCTGATGCTCGCGGGCGGTCTGCTGCTGGTTTTCGTGGCCACCTACTTCGCGCTCGCGCTCGCGATCGAATCGCTGGTGGTGCGTCCGCTGCATGCGCTGGAGCAAGCCGCCGAGGCGGCCAGCCTGGGGACCGGCGGGGCGCCGCTGCCCGCCTCCGGCGCGCGCGAGATCCGCTCGATCGCCGCCGCCATCGAGCGGCTGCGCATCAGCCTGGCCAAGGCGATGAAGCGGCCGGGCGACGCACCCGGCAGGCCGTGAGCGCGACTGCGATGCCGAGCCGATTCGTCCTGCCCACGCTTTTGCTGGCCGCGATCGCGGCCTTGCTCTGGTTGTCGTACGGATTCGCGGCGAGCTACGAGATGTTCGGCTCGAATGCGCTCGCCACGGTGTTTCGCATCGCCGCGGTCACCGCATCGGCGGCGCTGTTCATCCTGGTGGGCGCGTACGTGGTGGTTCGCGTGGGCTTTGCCTGGCTGATGCGCTACGAGCCGACCCAGTTGCAGCGGGGGCTGGTGGTCGCGCTGCTTGGCTTCATCGCGGCGGGAGCCGCCCTGGCCTCTTTCGGCGTTGACCTCGGGCCGATCCTCACCGCTTCGGCCCTGCTCAGCGCGATCGTCGGCTTGAGCGCCCAGCCGCTGCTGGGCAGCCTGATGTCGGGCCTGTCGCTGCATCGCATGATCCGCATCGGCGACGGGGTGATGCTCGATGGCGAACAAGTGCGCATCACTTCGCTGAACTGGCGCTCGGTCAGCGCGGCGCGCCCCGACGGCAGCGCGGTGATCGTGCCCAACGCCCGGCTGGCCGACAGCACGCTGGAAGTGCTGCCGCACGACCGGTCCACGCGCGCCGAGGTGATCGTCGATCTGCCGGCCGACGCGCCCCCGCATCGCGTGCGCAAGCTGGTCGCCGGCATCATCGAGGACTTCGCCGAAGTCGACACCAGCCAACCCATCTCGGTGCTGCCGCAAAAATCTCCGGGCAGCGGCGCCCTGGCCAGCTACCGCGCCCAGTTCTGGGTGTCGCGCTACGCGGCACGCCCCGACCTCGAGGGCCGGGTGTTGCGCCGCTGCTGGTACGCGTTCCGCCGCGAGGGGCTCGCGCCGCCGGCCGATGCCCCCGGCCAGGCCCCAGCCGACCTGGGCCCGGAGATCGTGCTGAGCGCCGTCTGTGCGGCGCTGCGCACACCGCGCGCCCGTGGCAACGACGCCGCGCAATCGCCCGCGGACGCGGTGATCGCGGCCGGCGAACAGCTGCTGTACGATAGGGGCGAGCGGATCGTGCTGCCCGAGCGGCTGGCCGGGCGCTTTTGCATCCTGATCGACGGCCAGCTGTCCCACATCGCCGCCGCCGACGAGCGGCTCCTGGGCGAGCACTCGCAAGCGCGACCCGGCGAGGACGGCGAGTGGGGCCGGGCTGCCTGGCTGGCCCGCATCGAGCGCGCCCTTGCCAAGCACGTCGGCCCCTACGCGGCGACGCTGGTGGCGCGGGCTTCGGCCGGCGGTGCCGGCCTGGCTGCCGTCTGCAGCGCGGTGGCTGCGGAGGTCGACGATCCGCAGCAGCGCGAAGATTTCCTGCGCGAGGCGAGCCCACCCGCGCAGGACACCCGCGGACCGGGCTTCCTGTTCCGCTGCGAGCGCGACCCCGCCCAGCGCCTGGTACCCCAGCCGCCGCTGCGTGCGGTGGATTACGCCCTGTTGCTGGTCGCTTCCGAATCGGCGCTCACCATAGCGGTCCCGTGACCCACGCGCCCAACCAGTGAACCCGACTCCTCCCCAGCCCGCGACGCCGACGCCCGAGGCCTTGCACCTGCGCAGCGTGCTCATCGCGGCGCTGGCGCTGCTGGCGGTGCTGTGGCTGCACCTCATTTCGGCGTTGCTGGCCGGGCTTGGCGGCTTCGTGCTCTATCGCTGGGCGCGCGCGACCGCGCGCACGGGTTCGGGCTCGCTCGGTTCGCGCCTCTTGACCATCGCCTCGGTGTCGGTGCTGCTGCTGATCGTCGGCGCCGCGCTGTTCGGCGGCTTCGAGTTGCTGCTGAGCGGCTCGGCGGACGGGCTTGCCAAGTTGCTTCAGTTGATGGCCGACACACTGGACCAGATCCGCGCGACCGCGCCGGATTGGATGACGTCG
>JAQGMT010000374.1 GCA_028292185.1 Ramlibacter sp.
GCATCACCCTCGACGGCGGAACTTACATGACGACCTCCCCGGCCGACACGATGGCCGATCCCGCATTGGAAACGCTGCGACGGAGCATCCCGGCCGCGCGCGGCCTGACCCTGCTGGAGTGCATCACCCGAGGTGTGGCTCGAAGCGTGGTGCTGGACTATCTCGAGCCGACGCAGTTCCAAGTGGAGGTGTCGCCATGCTGAGCCGGGCCCGCACGCTGGCGCGCGGCGAGATCGAGCAACGCATTCCGCATCACGGCAACATGTGCCTGCTCGACACGGTGCTGGCCTGGGATTCCGACTCCATCACCTGCGAGGCCAGCAGCCATCGCGCCGCCGACAATCCGCTGCGGGCGCACGACCGTCTCGGCGCCGCCTGCGGCGTCGAGTACGCGGCGCAAGCGATGGCGGTGCACGGCGCGCTCGTCGCCGAAAACCAGCATGGCGCAGACGCCAGCCGATCGGCGCCACGCGCGGGGTACCTGGCCAGCTTGCGCGGTGTCGATCTGCACGTGGACCGGTTGGACAATGTGCCTGGCCCGCTCACCGTGCGCGCCGAACGCGTGACGGGCGACGACAGCACCGTGCTTTACAGTTTCAGCGTGCATGACGGCGCACGCGCGCTGGTCAGCGGGCGCGCGGTGGTCGTGCTCGATGCGGCCGCAATTTCAACCAAGGCAGCACCGTGACGGAACCAAGCAAACGCGCGCTCGTCACCGGCGGCAGCGGCGGCATCGGCTCGGCCATCTGCCGCCGGCTGGCTGCGGACGGCCTGCACGTCATCATTCACGCCAACAGCAACCTGGCGTCGGCAAAAGAGTTGGCAGCTCGCATCGTCGCCGACGGCGGCCACGCAGAGGCTGTCGCGTTCGACGTGACCGATGCGTCGGCCACCACGCAGGCATTGAATGCGCTGCTGGAGGCGGGCCCCATCCAGGTGCTGGTGAACAACGCGGGAATCCATGACGACGCGGTGTTCCCGGGCATGCGCCTGGAGCAATGGCAGCGTGTGCTGGACGTGTCCCTCAACGGCTTCTTCCACGTCACGCAGCCGCTGACGCTGCCGATGATCCGCACCCGCTGGGGCCGCATCATCAACATCACTTCGGTGGCCGGCGTCGCGGGCAACCGCGGCCAGGTGAATTATTCGGCCGCGAAAGGAGCGCTGCACGCGGCCACCAAATCGCTGGCGCTCGAACTCGCCAGCCGCGGCATCACGGTTAACGCGGTGGCGCCCGGGATCATCGCCTCGGGCATGGGCGAGGCCAGCTTCAGCGCCGAAGACATCGCCCGCATGGTTCCGATGAAGCGCGCCGGCACCGCCGAAGAAGTGGCCGACCTGGTGGGCTTCCTGGCTTCGGACCGCGCCGCCTACATCAGCGGCCAGGTCATCTCGATCAACGGCGCAATGATTTAAGCAAGGACATATCGATGAAAAACACAGACCCGGTGGCGGTGGTGCATGCACCGCACCGGCCTCTCACGGATTACTACAAGACCGAGCAGGACCGGCAAGCCTACTTGCGCAAGATCTTCGACGAGACCGCGCCAGACTACGACCGCATCGAGGCGATGCTGGCCTTGGGCACCGGCCCGCGTTACCGGCGCGACGCGCTGGTGCGCGCCGGCCTCAAGCCCGGCATGAAGGTGCTCGACGTGGGGGTGGGCACCGGCCTGGTTTCGGCTCAAGCCTGCTTGCTCACCGGCGACCCCGCGCTGGTCACCGGCGTCGATCCCAGCCCGGGCATGATGGCCGCGAGCAAGCTGCCCAAGACGATGACGCTGGTCGAAGGCCGGGCCGAATCGCTGCCCTTTCCGGACAATCACTTCGATTTTCTCAGCATGGGTTACGCGCTGCGGCACATCAGCGACCTGAGCGTTGCCTTCGCCGAGTTTCACCGGGTGCTCAAGCCCGGCGGGCGCCTGTGCGTCCTGGAAATCACGCAGGCCAAGGGGCCGTTCGGCCGCTGGCTGCTCAAGACGTATATGCGCGGCGTGATACCGCTGCTGACGCGCTTCGTGGCGGGCCAGAAGAAGACCACCACGATGTGGCGCTATTACTGGGACACCATCGAGGCTTGCGCGCCGCCCGAGCGCGTGATGGCGACCCTCGGTGCGGCCGGCTTCAGCGGCGTGCAGCAGCACCTGGAACTGGGCATCTTCTCGGAATACACCGCGGTCAAATAACGCGAACGATCGCGCGACCGCACGCTCAGCCCCCGAGCGTGCGCCTCATCACCAGCAGCGGCAAGCGCAATAGAAAGCCGAAGAACAGCCGCGAGTGCATCCACGTCAGAAGCAGGTTGTCGCGCAGGTAGTTGAAATGCGAGACGCCACCTTCGTCGGCGCGGAAGTAGCGCACGGTGGCGGGCACGTTGACCGGCTTGACGCCGTGCCAGCACATTCGAACCACCGCCTCGGGATCGAAATCGAAGCGGCGCATCCATCGCTGGCCCTTCATGATCCGGCGCAAGGGCTCGATCGGGTAGACGCGAAAGCCGAACAGCGAATCGCCGATGCCCGACCAGAGCGTTTCCAGGTTGGCCCACCCGTTGGAGACCTTGCGCCCGTTCACGCGCAAGCGCGGGGCGTCGGCCGCGAACACCGGCACCCCGAGCACCATCGCGTCAGGTTGAGCGGCGGACGCAGTCATGAAAGCAGGGATCAGGTCGGCCGGATGTTGCCCGTCGGAATCCATGGTGAGCACATGCGTGAAGCCCTGCGGCGCCGCCAAGTCCAGTCCGTGCAGCACCGCGGCGCCTTTGCCGACGTTGTGCGGCAAGACGATGACGCGCAGGTCGGGATCGTTCGCGGCGAGCTTTTCCAGTTCGTGAACACTGCCGTCGGTGCTGCCGTCCACGATCACCCATACCGGCGACCATTGAGCCCGCGCGGCGAGCACGGTCTCACGGACCTTCGGGCCGGGGTTATAGCTGGGAATGAGGACGAGGTGCGTGCCCGAAGCGCTGGGCGAAGAACTGTTCATTGCGTGGGTCGAATACAAGGCCCGCACCGAGGGCGAAAGGTCAGCGGCGCGGCCGCGCCACCGGAAACTCCGGCAATTGGGCATGCGCCAGTTCGCTCTCGAAGTACTGTTCGAGTTGGGCGACGAAGCGCGCGGTATGCCGCGGCGGATCGAAGCGCTTGCCCAGCCGGATACGGCCGGTGATGGGCATGCGCGGCGTCCACAGCAAGGACCAGCCCTTGCCCAGGAATCCGGAGTTGGTTTCGATGAAGACCGTTTGCACCGGCACACCGGCATTCTTGGCGATCAGGCCCGTGGTCCCCTGGAACCGGCTGACCGGATAGCTGGTGGTGCGCGTGCCCTCGGGAAACAGCAGCACGTGGCTGCCTTGGTGCAAGTCGTCGACGGCCGACTGCACCATGTTGCGCAGCGGCGTGTTGGGCACGTAGCCGGCCAGCCGGGCCGCCGCGCCGAACAGCACGCTGTTGACGATGTCGGCCTTCATGATGCAGGTGACGCCGGGCACCACCGACAGGATCACCACCGCGTCCAGCAGCGAGGGATGGTTGGGCGCGATCACCATCGGCGGCGCGTCGCGCAGCGCGTCGAGCGCCGCCACGTCGAACCGGCAGGCGCCGATCAAGGTCAGGAACTTGAGGTAGGCGCGTGCCGCGCCGGCGATCAGCTTGCGGCCCCAGCGCTTGCGCGATGCCCGCGGCAGCACCAGCCCCATCGGGAAAGCCAGCAGGGAGATGGCCAGGCAGAAGAGGGCCAGCACCAGGTAGCCCAGGGAGAGACGCAGCGATTCGTGCAGCGGCGCCCGGCGGCGGCCCGGCACAAAAACCTCCGCCTTCAGGTGGCTGCTCGAGCTTTCGGCGAAATTCGCGCCTGGATCTCTCAAGATGCGGTGGCTCCCACGTCGCGAATGTTGTCCTTGCGCATGCGCATGGCCTTCACGGTGCGCTTGAAGTTGAGCGCGGAGGTCAGGTAGAAGATTCCCTTGAGCACCCGCAGCGAACGCCAGATTGGTGTCTTGCCATAGATATCGCCGGCCAGCATCGAGAGCAAGGCCTCCTTCACGCGCCACACGTTGCGAGGCTGCATGAACATGTCGCGCATGGTCGGATTCGTGACCCGATAGATGAACCAGGAAAACTCCCGGGGCCCGCGCCGCACTTCGCGATCGAAACGCGCCAGCGCGGCCGCGGCCCGGGCCGGCTCGCGCAGGCAGGCATCCACCGTTTCGGCGCCCACCACCGCGCCCTGCATGGCCATCATGACACCCGAGGAAAACACCGGATCGACGAACGCGAACGCGTCGCCAATCAGCAGGTGGTTGCGTCCGTGGGTACGCTCGCACGAGTAGGAGAAATTGCCCGTCGCCTCGACCTCGGAGGACAGGGTCGCGGCCGACAGCCTTTCGGCCAGGGCCGGACACATTGCGATCGTGTCGAGAAAGAAATCCTTGAGCGGCCGAT
>JAQGMT010000439.1 GCA_028292185.1 Ramlibacter sp.
GAGATCGACAATCCCGCGATCGACTACGCCAAGCTGGCGCAGGCGTACGGCGTCTGGTCCGAAGGTCCGATCAGCGATCCGAAATTGCTGAATGCCGCGTTGAAGCGCGCGCTGGCGGTGGTGAAGAGCGGCCGTCCGGCGCTGGTCGACGTGGTCTGCCAGCCGCGCTAGCGAGGCCTCGCCAGCGAGGCGGCGACGCGCGCCGGCGGACTAGCCCGGCTCGCGCAGCAGGGCGATGTCCTTGGCGCTCTGGCCCTTGGGCAGCGACGCCAGGTAGCGGTGGATCGCTTCGAGGTCCGCATCGCTGACGAAACGCTCATCGAAGCGAGGCATGCCTTCCGGCGGATTGCGGATGAACGCCTTGAATGCATCGGCCGGAAACGGCACCGGCGCGATACGCGGACCGGCGCTGCGCTCGCCGCCTTGGCCCACCGTGCCGTGACAGCTGTAGCAGCCATTCTTCATGAACAGCTGGCGGCCTTGCTCCGCGTCGGCGTTCCCCTGTGCCGCGGCGGTGCCGACGGCGAGTGTCAGGCCCAGACCCACGGCCCAGGCGCTTTGTCGAAGAATCGTTTTCATGCGAGCCGCGCCTTCACGCGTTCAGGTGTCAGGGGCAGGTCGCGCAAGCGGCGGCCGGTGGCATTGGCAAACGCGTTGGCGATCGCCGCGGCGGCGGGGCCTTGCGCACCTTCGCCGACGCCCAGCGGGCGCTCTTCCGGCCGGTTGATCAACTCGACCTGCACCACCGGCATCTGCGGAAAACGCAGGATCGCGTACTCGGGCCAGTTGCGGGTGGTGAGCTGGCGTGAGTCGTAGGGCACGGCCTCGTTCAGGGTCCAGCTGGTGGACTGGATGATGCCGCCCTCGATCTGGTTCTTGAACCCATCGGGGTTGACGATCAAGCCCGCATCCGCGGCCGACCACGCATTCAACACCTTCACTTCGCCGGTGGCGGTGTCCACCTCGACATCGGCGATCACCGCGCAGTACACCGCGAGCGTCTTGTACCTGGCGAACGCAAGGCCGCGGCCCTTGAGCACTCCGCCGGCGACCGGCTTGCGCGCGTCCCGCGTGTCCACTGCGGGCCGGCTTTTCCATTGCGACATGGCGGCCACTCGCTCGATCACGGCGCGGCCGCGCGCATCGGTCAGGTGCGCGAGGCGGAATTCGACGGGGTCGGCCCCCGCGGCCCCGGCCATTTCATCCATGAAAGATTCGGCGGCGAACACGTTGGCGTAGGCGCCCAGCGTGCGCAGTGCCGAGGTGCGGATCGGCTGATCCAGCAGCAGGTGGTTGACGACCTTCTGCTGCGGGAACACATAGATCGGAACAGCGTTGCGATCGCCGCCGCCCGAAGGCAGGGCCACGTTGCGCGAAGGCCCCGGAGGCAGCGGGTCCTTGATCTGCCACGCGGCCAGCAAATTGCTCCCCTCGGGATCGTTCGGGCGCGTGCTGTGCGTGTAGCTCCACAGCTCGTGATGCCAATCGACGACCTTGCCCGTGGCGTCCAGCGATGCACGCATCTGGATGACCATCGGCGAGCCCAGCGGCTCGCACGCGAACTCGTCCTCGCGCATCCACTGCAGGCGGACCGGAACGCCGGGCAAGGCGCGCGCGATCAGCGCGGCATCCATCGCCACGTCGTCAGAGCCGTTGTGCCCGTAGCAGCCGGAGCCTTCGCCATGCACGACGGTGATGTTGGCCGGCGGCGTGCGCAGCACCTTCGCCATGTCCGCTCGCAAGGGAAATACGCCTTGCGAGTGGCACCACACGCGCAGCTTGTCCTGTTGCCATTGGGCCACCGCGCATGACGGACCGATCGAGCCATGCGCCTGGTAGGGACGCGTGTACTCGGCGGACACGGTGGTCGCGACGGCCGGCGGCGTGGGGCTGGTCTTCGCGCTCGCAATCGATTCGGAGGAGCGCGCCTTCTTCATGTAGTCGAACAGCGCGGCCCCGCCCGGTGGCAGCTCGCCGGTGGATTCCCAGCGCGCCTTTTCACGCAGGGCCCGCCAGGCTGCGATCGCTTGTTCCTCGCGCTGGGCCACCACGCCCAGGAAGTTGCCGTCTCGCACGACGGCCAGAACGCCCGGCATCGCGGCCACCGCGGCCGTGTCGACGGACAGCAAGCGCGCCCTGGGCATGTTCGAGCGGATCACACGCGCGTGCACCATCCCCGGCAGCCGAATGTCCTGCACATAGGCCGCACCGCCCGTGACTTTCGCGAGAATGTCGCGGCGGTGCACGCTCTGGCCAATCAGCCGATGCTGGCTCGTTGGCTTGGGCGCGACCTTGGCCGTGGCTTCGCGGTGCAAGGATGCGTCGGCCGCAACGTCCCAGTAGCTGGTTCGTACGTTGCCTTGCGCCGTGCTGACCATGCCGTCCGCGACCCGAACGTCGGCGACGGCGACGCCCAGCTTGGCAGCGGCAGCCTGCAACAACAAGGAGCGCGCTTCGGCGCAAGCCATGCGCAGCGCGGTGCCGCTGTCCTGGATCGAAAGGCTGCCGGAAGTCACGCCTTCGTTGGGCGTGCGCGACGTGTCGCCGGAGACCACTTCCAGCCGCTTCGGATCGACGTCCAGTTCGACCGCAACGATCTGCGTCAGCGCGGTCAGGATGCCCTGGCCCAGTTCCACCTTGCC
>JAQGMT010000084.1 GCA_028292185.1 Ramlibacter sp.
CCGAAGGAGCGCGTGGTGCGCATCGGCGACAACAAGGGCGCGAAGTACGCGTCCGACAATTTCTGGATGATGGCCGACACCGGGCCCTGCGGTCCTTGCTCGGAAATCTTCTACGACCACGGTCCGGAAATCCCCGGCTGCCCGCCCGGCTCGCCCGACGCCGACGGCGACCGCTACATCGAGATCTGGAACAACGTGTTCATGCAGTTCGACATGCAGGCCGACGGCAGCGTGCGGCCGCTGCCCGCGCCTTGTGTCGATACCGGCATGGGCCTGGAGCGGCTGGCCGCCATCCTGCAGCACGTGCACAGCAACTACGAGATCGACCTGTTCGAGCAGTTGATCGCCGCCGCATCGCGCGAGACCGGCGAGAAGGACCTGGCGAACAATTCGCTGCGTGTCATCGCCGACCACATTCGCGCCACCTCGTTCCTGGTGAGCGACGGCGTGATCCCTTCCAACGAAGGGCGGGGCTATGTGCAGCGGCGCATCATCCGTCGCGCCATCCGCCACGGCTACAAGCTGGGCAAGAAGACGCCGTTCTTCCACAAGCTGGTGCCGGATCTGGCGCGCCTGATGGGCGATGCGTATCCCAGGTTGCGCGCCGACCAGCAGCGCATCGCCGACGTGCTCAAGGCGGAGGAAGAGCGCTTCTTCGAAACGCTGGAAATGGGGATGGAAATCCTCGACGCGGCGCTGGGCACGGAAGGCGCGGCCGAGGCGGCCGATCGAAAGGTGCTGCCGGGCGATGTCGCTTTCAAGTTGCACGACACGTACGGATTTCCGCTCGACCTCACGCAGGACGTCTGTCGCGAGCGCGGCGTCACGGTGGATGTGGCCGGCTTCGACGCGGCGATGGACAAGCAGCGCGCGCAGGGCCGCGCGGCGGGCAAGTTCAAGATGGACCGGGCGCTCGAGTACGCCGGCATCAGCAATGTCTTCACCGGCTACGAGAAGCTGGAAGAACAGGCCAAGGTGGTCGCGCTGTACGCGGAAGGCGCTTCCACCAATGACCTGAAGCCGGGCCAGACGGGCGTCGTGGTGCTGGACACCACCCCGTTCTATGCCGAGTCGGGCGGGCAGGTGGGCGATCAGGGTGTTCTGGCTTCACTCCCTCCCCTTTCGGGGGAGGGCGGGGGTGGGGGCACGGTCTTCGCCGTGGACGACACCCAGAAGATCAAGGGCGACGTCTTCGGACACCACGGCACGCTGGCCTCCGGCACATTGAAGGTCGGCGACGCGGTAACCGCGAAGGTGGACATGGTCAAGCGCCACGCCACCATGCGCAATCACAGCGTGACCCACTTGATGCACAAGGCCTTGCGCGAACTGCTGGGCGATCACGTCCAGCAGAAGGGCTCGCTGGTGGACGCGGACAAGACGCGTTTTGACTTCACGCACAACCAGGCGGTGACGCCGGACCAGATCCGCGAGATCGAGCGCCGCGTCAACGCCGAGATCCTGGCCAATCAGGCGACGCAGGCGCGGGAGATGGAAATCGAAGCGGCGAAGAAAACCGGCGCCATGATGTTGTTCGGCGAGAAATACGGCGAGACCGTGCGGGTGCTGGACATCGGCAGCAGTCGGGAGCTGTGCGGCGGCACGCACGTGCAGCGTACCGGCGACATCGGCTTGTTCAAGGTGGTGTCGGAAGGGGGCGTCGCAGCGGGCATCCGGCGCATCGAAGCCGTGACCGGCACCAACGCGCTCGCGTATTTGCAGCAGCTCGAGTCGACGGTGAGCCGCGTGGCCGGCACGCTCAAGGCGTCGCCCACCGAATTGCAAGGGCGCGTCACGCAGGTGCTGGACCAGGTGCGCAATCTGGAAAAGGAAATCGCCCAGCTCAAAGGCAAGCTTGCGTCATCTCAAGGTGACGAGCTGGTGTCGCAAGCAGTCGATGTCAAAGGGGTCAAGGTGCTGGCGGCGCGCCTCGATGGCGCCGACGCGAAGACCTTGCGCGACACGATGGACAAGCTCAAGGACAAGCTGAAAACCGCCGCGATCGTGCTCGCGGCCGTGGAGGGCGGCAAGGTGCAGATCGCCGCCGGCGTCACGGCCGACAGCATGGGCAAGGTGAAGGCCGGCGACCTGGTCAACTTCGTCGCCCAGCAGGTGGGTGGCAAGGGCGGCGGCAAGGCCGACATGGCCATGGCCGGCGGCACCGACCCCAGCAAGCTGCCGGGCGCGTTGGACTCGGTGCGGGCGTGGGTCGAGCAGAGGCTCTAGCGCCTTCTGAACACCAGGTCCCACACGCCGTGGCCCAGCTTGATGCCGCGGTTCTCGAACTTGGTCAGCGGCCGATAGTCGGGCCGCGGTGCGTAGCCCGACGCCGTGTTATCCAGCTGCGGCTCGGCGCTCAATACTTCCAGCATCTGTTGGGCGTACGGTTCCCAGTCCGTCGCGCAGTGGATGTAGGCGCCGTGCTGCAAGCGTGAAGCCAGTCGGGCCACCAGTGGCGGCTGGAGCAAGCGCCGCTTGTTGTGGCGCGCCTTGTGCCACGGATCGGGGAAGAACACATGCACACCGGCCAGGCAGTCCTGCGTCAACATGTGGTCGATCACCTCCACCGCGTCGTGCTGCACGATGCGGATATTCGCGAGGCCTTGTTCGCCGATCCGTTTCAGCAGCGCGCCCACACCCGGGTCGTGCACTTCGCAGCACAGGAAATTCTTTTCCGGCATCAGCGCCGCGATGTGCGCCGTGGCTTCGCCCATGCCGAAGCCGATCTCCAGGATGGTCGGCGCTGCGCGGCCGAACGCGGTCTTGAAATCCAGCGGCTGCGGCTGGTAGGTCAGCATGAAACGATCGCCGAACTCTTCGAAGGCTTTCGCTTGGCCCGTCGTCACGCGGCCGGCTCGCCGCACGAAGCTGCGGATCGCGCGCCGCTTGCCTTGATCGGCGTACAAGGCGCGCCATTGCGCCTGCCACGCCGACAACGCATCGGATAGCAGGCCCTCGTGTTGTTCCAGACCCAGCACTTGCGCCGCGGCGTTCAGTGCGCGCAATGGGTCGCTGATGTCCAGCGGCTGCGCGCCGTTCTGCTTTGACAGCTTCTCGCCATTGGGCCCCAGCACCAGGGGCGTGTGCAGATAGCGCGGGGTCGCCACACCCAGCGCGCGCTGCAGCAGGATTTGGCGCGCGGTGTTGTCGGTGAGGTCCTGGCCGCGCACGACATCGGTGATGCCTTGCTGCGCGTCGTCGATCACCACCGCAAGCTGGTAAGCCCACAAGCCATCGGCGCGCTTGAGCACGAAGTCGCCGACCTCCTGCTCCACATCCTGCTGCTGCGCGCCCACGCGGCGGTCATCCCACGACACGGGCCCCGGCGGCACCTTGAAGCGCCATGCCCGCGGCGCGCGCTCGCCCAGCCCCGCGCGGCACGTGCCCGGGTACACGAGCTCGCCATGCCGCCGGTGCGGGCGGCCTTGCAGGTTCAGCGCCAGCGCGATGTCGCCGCGAGAGCAGGCGCAGGGATACGCGAGACCGTCTGCGATGAGGCGATCGAGCGCGGTTTGATAAAAGGCGCCGCGCGTCGACTGCCAAAGCGGCGGTTCATCCGCGTGCAGCTCCAACGCGGCGAGTTGATTCAGGATGGCCTCGGCGGCGCCCGGCACGCAGCGCGGCGTATCCACGTCCTCGATGCGCACCAGCCATTTGCCCGCATGCGCACGCGCGTCGAGCCAGCTTGCCAAGGCCGCGACCAGGGAACCCGCGTGCAGCGGCCCGGTCGGCGACGGCGCGAATCTGCCGATGTATGTGGCCCCCACGCTTGGCCTCTATGCCGCGTGCACCTTCAGCGCCAGTTCGAGCCCGGAGATGAAAGCGTCTTCCACCCGATGCCCCAGGCACCAGTCGCCGCACAATCCCAGCCCCAAGGGCTGGTCCCACAGAAAGGACTGTCCCGCGGGGGTTTGCGTCTTGGCCGAGCGCCAGCGGTGCACCTGCGCGTAAGTGGGTTCGGCGTGGATGCCCGTCACTTCGGCAAAGGCCTTCTGCAGCTTGGCCTGCACGCGCGGGCCGTCGTCGTCCACGTGCTCCTGCGACCAGGCGGCGCTGGCTTGCACCGTCCAGCGTTCCACCGGTGCGCGTCCGGGCTTGGACGATTCGCGCGCCAGCCAGGCGATGCGATGGTGCGTGCTGAGGGCAGCGTTCCATTGCGGTCCGAGATGCGTCAATGTCGGCTGGACGGCTTGCGGAAACGCCAGCATCAAGGTCCAGCAGGGCGCAACTTCCACCGAGTCGATCTGCTGCACCAGGCCCGGCGCCACCGATGAGAAACGCAGCAATCCGGCGGCGAGGCCGTGCGGAATCGCGAGCAGCACCGCATCGAAGCCGGGGAACACGTGCACCGAGTCTTCGGCGCCGCTGGTGTGCAGCTGCCAGCGGCGCGAATCGAGGGTGTCGCGCACGATGCGCGTGACGCGGGTGTTCAATTGCAATCTGTTCTGTGCCACCAAGGGCGCGGCCCAGGCCAGCGCAATCGCATCCATCGCCGGAACGCCGACCCAGTGCGCCTCGCGCGACGGCAGCGCCGCTTCGGCCAGGCGCCCATGGGGGTCCAGCACCCGAACCGCGTTCGCGCTCCAGGGTTTGCGCGAGGAGGGGGCGGTGGCCAGTGCGCGTTCGAAACGTGGGTCGCGGACGGTGAAGTACTGCGCGCCGTGATCGAAGCTGCCGAAAGGCGTGTCGCAGCTGGTCATCCGCCCACCAACCGAGGCGGCCTTCTCCAGCACGGTGACCTGGTGTCCCGCCTTGGCCAGGGTGCGGGCGCAGGCGAGGCCCGCGATACCGGCGCCGATGACGGCGATGTTTCTTTGTTTATGGGGCATCAGCGGCCGATTGTGGCATCAAGCCCGTTGGTGCCGCTCCAGCAGGGCGCGGCGCGTCGCTGGTTTCTCCAGTTGCTCCAGCCACCACTGCAGTGCGCGGCCGCCCGCCGCCGCGGCGCGCCACGCGTAGCTCATGCGCTCCAGCCGCTGCTTGCTGCGCTGAACCTGCTTGGCCACCAGCAGGCCGCTCTCGATATAAGGCCGGGCCATCGGCTCGGGAACGAAGCCGCCGCCCAGGCCGCGCAGTTGCGCGTCGAGCTTGGCTCGCATGGTCGCAACGGTGAGTACGTCCTGGCCGGCCAGCAGGCCGAGGGTGAGCGCGGTGCCGCGCTGCACCGAGTCGGAAACCGCGATCGCCCTGTGCTTTTGCAGCTCGTCGTCCTTCAACGGCGCTTTCACGGCGGCCAGAGGATGATGGGGCGCGACCACGTAGACGAAGGCGATTTCGCCCAGCACGCCGCTTTGGATGCCGGCGGCGCTGCCCGTCTCGAGGGTCACGCCCAGCGCCAGGTCGGCCTGGCCGGAGGTCAGCGCTTCCAGCGTGCCGGACAGCGACTCATCGCGCAGGCGCAGGCGGGTGGTGGGCGCGAGCGCGAAGAAGGTGTCGGCGAGTTCCAAGACGGTCGACGACGAGATCGCCGTGTCCACCGCGATCGTGAGTTGCGATTCCCAGCCCGTCGCGACCCGCTTCACGCGCACGGCGACGGCGTCGATCTCCGACAACAGGCGTTCGCCCTCGCGCAGCAGTTCGGCGCCGGCCGGCGTGAGCCGGGCCTGGCGCGAACTGCGGTCGAACAAGAGCACGTCCAGCGCATCCTCCATCTGCCGGATGCGATAGGTGACGGCGCTCGGCACCAGGTCGAGCGCCCGCGCCGCCGCGGCGAAGCTGCCGAGCCGGGCCACCGTCTGCAGCAGCGAGAGCGCCTCCGGCGCAAGAGCTTCACGGGCGTTTTGCATGGTCGAGCCAATGGCCGTTCACATTTTTTGAATGATGCCATCAAAGCATGAAGCCTTCGCGGATGCATCGCACCGGTACATTGCCTTATCGGAATCGAACCACTCGAAAGCGCCACATGCTCACATTGCGTAAATCCCAGGAACGCGGCTATGCCGATCACGGCTGGCTCAAGTCGTACCACAGCTTTTCCTTCGCCAACTACCACGATCCGCAGCACATGGGGTTCGGCAACCTGCGCGTGATCAACGAAGACCGCATTGCGCCGGGCAAGGGCTTCGGCACGCATGGCCATCGCGATATGGAGATCATCAGCTACGTGCTGGAAGGCAACCTCGCGCACAAGGACACGCTGGGCAACGTGAAAGGCATCCCGCCCGGCGACGTGCAGCGAATGAGCGCGGGCACGGGCGTGCAGCACAGCGAGTTCAATCACGCGCCCGACCAGACCACGCATTTCCTGCAGATCTGGATCGAACCCAACGTCACCGGCATCCCGGCCGGCTACGAGCAGAAGACATTCCCCGACAGCGAAAAGCGTGGCCGACTGCGCCTGGTGGCGTCCCCGGACGCCAGCGAGGGGTCGGTGACGATTCATGCGGATGCGCGTCTGTACGCCGGTTTGTTCGACGCCGGTGAAAGCTTCAACTTGCCGCTGGCGCCCGGGCGCAAGGGCTATGTGCACGTGGTGCGCGGCGAGATCGACGTCAATGGCAAGCGGCTGGCAGCCGGCGACGCCGCGAAGCTCGACGGCGAAACCCGCATCGAACTCTCGAGCGGCAAGCAGGCAGAAGTGCTAGTGTTCGACCTGGCCGGCTGACCATCCCCCTTAACGTAAAGGAGATCCCATGAACTCGACCACCACCTACAACTCGACTGCGATGAACTCGACCACCGACTCATTGCAGGACACGCTGGCGCTCGTCGGCCGCATGCTCCTGGCGTACTTCTTCGTGCCGTCCGGAATCGGCAAGCTGATGCATTTCGCCGGCACGGTGGACTACATCGCCAAGAGCGGGGTGCCCTTGCCGGAAGTGTGCGCGGCCATCGCCGTCGCCGTCGAACTCGGCTTCGCCTTGCTGCTGCTGTTCGGCTGGCAAACCCGCTGGGTGGCGCTTGGGATGGCGATCTTCGTGCTGGTGATCACGCCCATCTTCCATCACTACTGGTCGGTGCCCGAGGCGCAAATTGCCGCGCAGAAGATGAACTTCAGCAAGAACCTGGCCATCCTGGGCGGCTTGCTCGCGTTCGCCGCGTTCGGCGCGGGCCGCTTCAGCATCGACGGTCGCAGGCGCGACTGACCGCAGTCGGTGCAGCCGGTCATGGCCCGCGTCGTCGTCGTCTATCACTCCGGCTACGGCCACACGCAGCGCATGGCGCAGGCGGTGGCCGAGGGAGCGAACGCGGAGCTGCTGGCCATCGACGCTGACGGCAACTTGCCGGCGGGCGGCTGGGAGCAGCTGAAAGCCGCGCACGCCATCATCTTCGGCTGCCCCACGTACATGGGCAACGTCAGCTGGCAGTTCAAGAAGTTTGCCGACGCCTCCTCCAAGCCCTGGTACGCCCAGGCCTGGAAAGACAAGGTGGCGGGCGGGTTCACCAACAGCGCCGGCATGAACGGCGACAAATTCGCCACCTTGACGGCGTTGTTCACCTTGGCGATGCAGCATTCGATGATCTGGGTGAGCCAGGGCCTGATGCCAGCCAACACCAAGGCGGCCAAGCGCGACGACGTCAACTATCTCGTGTCTTATGGCGGCGCCATCGCGCAGTCGCCGTCGGATGGCGGCGCTGCCGACATGTCGCCCGGCGACCTCGAAACGGCGAAGCTGTTCGGCCAGCGCGTCGCCGAAATCACCGGGCGCCTGAAGCCTTAGGAGCACGCGAATGGCGATCGAGATACAGCTCGGCGGCGACCACAAAGACCTGGGCGGCGGCTTCGTGGTCAGCCGCCTGCTGCCGTCGGCAAGGCGGCGCAGCGTCGGGCCTTTCGTGTTCTTCGATCACTTCGGCCCCGCAACCGAGCGGCCCGGGCTGAACCACGACGTGCGGCCGCACCCGCACATCGGCCTGGCGACCGTCACGTACCTGTTCGAAGGCGCGATGATGCATCGCGACAGCCTGGGCAACGCCCAAAGGATCGAACCCGGGGCCATCAACTGGATGACGGCCGGCAGGGGCATCGTGCACTCCGAGCGCAAGCCCGACGACCTGAGGGACCGCAGCTACCTCAATCACGGACTGCAGCTGTGGGTGGCCTTGCCGCGCGATCACGAAGAAGACGAGCCCTCGTTCAGCCACACGCCCGCCACCGCCATCCCCGAGTCGCGCGTGGGTGATGCGCAGGTGCGCGTGCTGGTGGGCGAGGCCTTCGGTGCGCGCTCACCGGTGCAGCCCGCCGCGCCCACCTTGTACCTCGACATTCAACTCCCCGACGGCGGCACGCTTGAGCTTCCGCCGCTCGCTCCCGAGATGGCCGCCTATCCGGTGCAAGGGGGCGTCACCGTCAACGGCCAATCGATCGAGCCCGGGGCGATGGCGGTGTTGGAGCCAGGGCAGCCGGTGCGGCTCTCGGGTGTCGGCGCAACTCGTGTCGTCGTAGTCGGCGGCGAGCCCCTCGACGGCCCGCGCTATATCTGGTGGAACTTCGTTTCGAGCCGGCGCGAACGCATTCTGCAGGCCAGCGCCGATTGGGAAGCGCAGCGCATGGGCGCCGTTCCAGATGACCCTGAGTTCATCCCGCTGCCGCCGACTCGCTTCGCGCCGCCGGAGCCGATTTCTTAGTTCACGCACGCGCACTCAAGAGTTTCTCGTCGAGACATCGCGGCAAAGCCGGGCCGGGGCCGGGGCCGGGCAGGTGCCCAGCGGTTTGCCGGACTGCTGCCAGCCATGAGCGTCCCAGACCTCGCGGCAAAGCCGGGGCCGGGCAGGCTGCCGCGCATCCCTCTTGGCGGTCTCCGCTGCGCTCGACTGCCCTGCGTTGCTTCGATTCCATGGCCCGTCGGCGAACTCGCTGCGCGCCCCGAAGGGCGCTCCGCTCAGACAGCGCCGACGAGTCAGAGCACGAAGCGCGCAAGCGCGCGGCCATGAAATCGAACCAACGCAGGCGCCTCAAGAACGATTTACGGCAGCCCGCCCAGCCCCGGCTTTGCAGAGACGGGTTGGCACGCAACCGGTTGAGCGCCGCCATGGTCACTCGCGGCAGGCGGTACCCGGCGGGGGCGATTTCTGTATCGGCTGTGATGTTCGGCCTGGGGCCGGGCGCGCTTGCGCGCATCAACTTCATTCTCGCCGGCGCTGTCTGAGCGTAGCGGCCTTAGGGCGCGAAGCGAGTTTGCCGGCGCCGGTCCC
>JAQGMT010000134.1 GCA_028292185.1 Ramlibacter sp.
GCGCGCCAGTTCCACCGCGTCGCCCTGCGCCAGGCTGGTGGGCACGGCGCGCACGGCCAGCGTCTTCGCCGAGAACGGCGTGATCTCCAGGCCCAACGCCTGCAGCGTGTCGGCGGCACCCTCCGCGGTTGCGATCTCCTGCGGCGTGGCGGCGAAGGTGGCCGGGATCAGGAGCGGCTGGCTGGCGATGTGGTCCGTGTCCATCTGCAGCTTGAGCCGCTCGTAGACGATGCGCTCGTGCGCCGCATGCATGTCGACGATGACCAGCCCCTGGTCGTTCTCGGCCAGGATGTAGATGCCCTGCAACTGCGCGATCGCGCGGCCCAGCGGCCACGCGCCGTGGGGGAGGGGAGAAAGACCGTCGCCAGCAGATTCCGTTCGTCCTGAGCTTGTCGAAGGAGCCGCGAGGGCTTCGACAGGCTCAGCCAGAACGGATCCTTGGTAACGGTCCCAGAATTTCAACAGCCCGCCTGCCACCACCTCGACGCTGTATTCGCCGGCCGCCGGCAGCAGGTCCTTGCCGTGCAGCGGGGTCTGGATGTCGCGCCGGCGCAGCAGCGTGGCGATGTCCTGCTCGATGTATTCGGGCTGGCCTTCTTCCACCACCAGCACGGCGCGCTTGCCGACGCAGAAATCGGCCACCTGCTCCGGCACCAGCGGATAGGTGACGTTCAGCACCAGCAGCGGGATGTCGCTTTCGCCGAAGGCGTTCGCCAGGCCCAGCTGCTGCAGGCTGCGGATCAGCGAGTTGTACAGGCCGCCCTGCACCACGATGCCCAGGTCCGCATGCTTGCCGGGCATCAGCTCGTTGAGGTGGTTCTCGGCAATGTATCTGCGGGCCGCCGGAATGCGCTCGTCGCCTTTCAGCTTCTCGTGGCGGAAGGTCACCGGCGGATGCGCGAGCTTCATGTAGTCGAAGCCGGCCGGGTTCTCCATCAGGGCCCGGGTCGAGATCGCCGGCGGCTGGTTGTCCTTGGCCTCGAAGCTGCCGCGCACATGGCAGGCGCGGATCCGCAGTTCCAGGATGCAGGGCATGTTCGAGGTTTCCGACAGGCGAAAGCCCTCTTCCACCATGCGCACCATCACGCCGAGATCGGGACGGGGATCGAGCAGGCACATGCTGGACTTGAGCGCGTAGGCATGCGTGCGCTCCTGGATCACCGAGGCGCCTTCGCCGTAGTCCTCGCCGACGACGATCAGTGCGCCGCCCTTGACGCCGGGTGACGAGAGATTGGACAGCGCGTCCGAGGCCACGTTGGTGCCGACGATCGACTTCCAGGTCACGGCCCCGCGCAGCGGATAGTGGATCGATGCGCCCAGCATCGCGGCGGCGGACGCTTCGTTGGCGCAGGCTTCCACATGCACGCCCAGCTCGTCCATATACGGCTTGGCCTGGACCATCACGTCCAGCAGGTGCGAAATCGGCGCGCCTTGATAGCCGCCGACGTACGACACGCCGGACTGCAGCAGCGCCTTGGTGATGGCCAGGATGCCTTCGCCATGAAAGGTCTGGCCCGCGCCCAGGCGCAAGGATTCGATCTCCTTGCCGAATGAAACTTCCAAGGCATTGTCTCCGGGTGGGAGCGGCGAGTGTCTGCCCCTTTGCGTTATGAATCAATAAAATAAGCCAACTAAGCGGTATCACACCAATGCATATCAAGGACATCGACCTGAACCTGCTGCGGCTGTTCGACGCGGTATTCCGTGCCGGCAGCGTCAGCCGCGCCGCCGAGCAGCTGGACCTCACGCAGCCCGCGGCCAGCCAGGGCTTGACGCGCTTGCGCGGCTTGTTGCACGACCCGCTGTTCACGCGCACGGCGGGCGGGGTGCGGCCCACCCCCAAGGCGGAGCGCCTGGCGCAACCGCTTCGCGCCGCGCTCGCCACCATCGAGCAGGCCCTGGGCGAGTCCGAGGGGTTCGACCCGGCGCAGTCGGGCCGCACCTTCCGCATCCACATGAGCGACATCGGCGAGGGCCGCTTCATGCCGGAGCTGATGACCGCACTGCGCGAGCAAGCGCCGGGTGTGCGAATCGAGACGATGCCCCTGTCGCGCGGCGAAATCACCGGCGCGCTGGACTCCGGCCGCATCGACCTGGCGTTCGGTTTCCTGCCGATGGTCAAGGACACGCAGCACGTCCACCTGCTCAAGGACCGCTACATCGTGCTGCTGCGCAAGGGCCACGCCTTCACCCGCAAGCGCCGCAGCGCCAGGCAGTTGCTGGCGGACCTGCGGGAGCTGGAATACGTCGCCGTGCGCACCCATGCGGACACCCTGCGCATCCTGCAACTGCTCAAGCTCGAAGACCGGGTGCGCCTCGTTACCGAGCACTTCATGGCGCTGCCCTCCATCGTGAAGGCGAGCGACCTGGCGGTGGTGATGCCGCGCATCATCGCGCGAACATTCGAGGGCGGCTATGCCATCGCCGAGCCGAACTTTCCGCTGCGCGATTTCACGGTGTCCTTGCACTGGAGCAAGCGCTTCGAGGCCGAGCCGGGCAACCGCTGGCTGCGCGCGCTGATCCTGCGCATCCAGAAATCGGGACAATGGGGCCCGTCCCCTCATTAACTTTTTCACAGCTCGAGTAACCCATGGCCCGCAACACCCAGGTCAGCGCCGACCCCAACGCTCCCCCCATCACCCACATCCTGGCCGAGTTCGTCGCCGGGCATCCGTCCCGCGGCTGGAGCGACGCGGTGGAGCACGAGGCGCATCGCACCTTCATGAACTGGTTGGGTTGCGCGGTCGGCGCGTCGCACCACGAGGCGGGGGAAGCCGCGTTGGCCGCCATCGCCACCTTGCAGCCGGCACCGCAAGCCACCGTGCTGGGCCGGAAGGACCGGGTGGACATCGCCAGTGCGGCGCTGGTCAACGGCATCACCTCGCACACCTTCGACTTCGACGACACGCACCTGAAGACCATCATCCATCCGGCCGGTCCGGTGGCGTCCGCGCTGCTGGCGTTGGCCGAGCTCACCGGCGCCTCGGGTCGCCAGGTGATCGATGCGCTGGTGCTGGGCATCGACGTGTCGTGCCGAATCGGCAACCTGATGTACCCCGACCACTATGACCGCGGCTGGCACATCACCGGTTCGACCGGCGGCTTGGGTGCGGCGGCGGGCTGCGCGCGCCTGCTCGGGCTGGATACGCAAGCGACGGCGATGGCGCTCGGGATTGCGGCCTCCCAGCCGATCGGCATGCGCGAGCAGTTCGGCACGATGACCAAGCCCTTCCATCCCGGCGGCGCGGCGCGGGCCGGGCTGATGGCGGCGCTGATGGCCAAGCACGGCTACACGGCCAGCGCACGCGCGCTGGAAGCGCCGCGCGGGATGATCCAGACGATCTCGGCCAAGTGCGACTGGCGCGAGGCGACCGATGAACTGGGCCGGCGCTTCGAGATTTCGTTCAACACCTACAAGCCTTTCGCCTGCGGCATCGTGATCCATCCCAGCATCGACGCCTGCGCCCAGTTGCGCGCTCAAGGCGTGAAGCCGGAGCAAGTGGAACGCATCGAGCTCAAGGTGCATTCATTGGTGCTGGAACTCACCGGCAAGAAGGAGCCGGCCGATGGCCTGCAGGCGAAGTTCAGCGTCTATCACGGCTGTGCCGCGGGCCTGATGTTCGGCCGCGCCGCGGAAGAGGAGTTCTCGGACGAGGTGGTGAACCGTCCCGACATGGTGGCCTTGCGGCGCAAGGTGGTCGCCACCGTGGACGACGCCATCGACGAAGCCAGTGCCGACGTGACGGCGGTGCTCACCGACGGGCGCCGCATCCACGTGTTCGTCGAGCATGCGATCGGCTCGCTGGAAAATCCGATGAGCGACGCGCAGCTGGAAGGCAAGTTCCATGGCCTGTCGGATCCGGTGCTCGGTGCGCGACCGACCAGCCGCCTGATTGCCGCGTGTTGGGAACTGGCGGCGGCGAAAGACGTGCGCGGCCTAGCGGCGCTGGCCGTTCCGGCTTGAGGGCAAGGCGCCTGGCGCGGGCTTGCCCTGGATCAACAGCCAGGCCGCCAGCGCGCTGAGCACCGCGAGCGCGGCGCTGGCCCACATCACCGCCCGAAAGCCGGCGACGAAGGCTTCGCCCACGGCTCGTTTGACCGCGGCCCCGGCTTTCTCGTCCAGGCCGGACGGCACCGTGATCGCCGCCAGTCTTGCTTGTTGCTCCCGCACGGCGGCCTTGGCGGCAACCGGGATTTCCAGGGTCGAAAGCCGATGCTCCAGGTCCGGCGCGAAGCGGCTCGTCATGAGCAAGCCCAGCACCGCGATCGCCAGCAGCCCGGCGGCACGCGACACGGCGTTGTTCACCCCCGAGGCGACGCCCGCGAGTTCCGCGCCGACCGAATTCATTACCGTGGTGGTCAAGGGCGCGATGGTCACGGCCATGCCCAGCCCCAGCACGCAGACCGCCGGGAAAAAAGTGGACCAGTACGACCCGCCGATCGAGGGCCGCGCGAACAAGGCGAAACCGGCGGCCGCGATCAGCGGGCCCGCGACCAGTGGGATGCGCGCGCCGATGCGGTCCACCAGCTTGCCGGCCCAGCGTGACAGCGCGAACAGGATCGCGACGAAAGGCAGCAGGGCGGCGCCGGCCGCGGTGGCGCTGAAGCCTTGCACCTGGATCAGGTTCAGCGGGAAGAAGTACATGGCCGCGCCCAATGCGGCGTACAGCAGCAGGGTGAGCAGGTTGGCGCCGCTGAAATTGCGATTGCGAAAAAGCGGCAACGGCAGCATCGGCGAGCGGCCACGCGCTTCGACCGCGACGAAGAGCGCCAAGCCGGCCGCGCCGGCGACGGCGGCGGCCATCACCGGTGCGGCCGACCAGCCTTGCGCCGGCGCTTCGATGAAAGCGAAGACGATACCGGCCAGGCCGAGGGTGGCGAGCGCTGCGCCGGCCGCATCCAGCCCTCGGCCCTCGGCGGATCGGCCGCGGCTTTCCGGGACCTTGCTGAAACAGATCGCCAGCAGCACTGCGGCGATCGGAACGTTGATGACGAAAGCCCAGCGCCATGAGAGGTGATCCACCAGGAAGCCGCCGAGCACCGGGCCCACGGCCGCCGCGACGCCGCTGAAAGCCGACCAGGTTCCGATCGCCTTGCCGCGTTGCGCTTGTGGAAAGGTGGCGCTGATCAGCGCCAGGCTGCCGGGCACCAGCAGGGCCGCCCCCACGCCCTGAACGGCGCGCGCGGCGATCAGCAGGTACGGGCTGCGCGATAGCGCGCAAGCAAGCGCCGAAAGCGTGAACACGGCCACCCCGATCATGAAGATGCGCCGCCGCCCGAAGCGGTCGCCGAACGCGCCGCCCACCAGCAGCAGCGACGCCAGGAACAGCGCATACGCTTCGATCACCCACTGGGCCTGCGCAGCATCGGCGCCCAGATCGGCCTGGATCGCGGGCAGCGCCACGTTGACCACCGTGCCGTCGGCAAATGCCATGCTCGACCCCAGGATCGCGGCGATCAGGGTCCAGCGGTGCTCAAGGGGGTTCATTGCGGGCGAAGGCGCTGCCGTCGCAGCTTACGCTTGCCAGGCCTTGCGTTCGTCATGTAGGACGGAACGCCGCTGGCGGTTGGCGCCGGTGCTTGCGCGTCACGCCCGGCGGCGTGAAATTTTTGCGGGACGAGCGTTACAAGCCAGCGCTCGCCGCGCACCCTAGCGCCGGGCCGCAGGGCGGCACGGCGCAGCGCCCGTTCAGGCGAACACGCGCTGTGCCTTGTCGGCAAGTTCCATCTGCCGCCGCATGATGCGCGGCAGATCGGGGTGCAGAGGATTGATTTCGCGCATCGCCCAGCTGTAGAAGGCCTGGGCGACCATGACGTGGATGAGGTTGAGAATCTTCATGTATCGAATGTTGCTCACGGCTGAACTTGGCGCTGTAGGTGTGCCACCCGCGATTTCTGGCCGGTTTCTGACACTCCATGTCAGACAACACCGATGAGCTTGTCGGTGCCCCGGCTTTGTGCCGGCGCGCCTAGACTTACGGCCTGGGCGATGCAGGAGTTGCAACAAACATGAAACAAGTGCGCATGCCTTCGGGCGAAAGCGTGCCGGCGCTGGGGCAAGGCACCTGGGGCATGGGCGAGCAGGCCGCCTTGCGGCGGCAGGAAATCGCCAGCTTGCGCGCCGGCCTGGACGCGGGCCTGCGCCTGATCGACACCGCGGAGATGTACGGCGAGGGCCGCACCGAAAGCCTGGTGGGCGAGGCGATTGCCGGGCGGCGCGACGAGGTGTTCCTGGTCAGCAAGGTCTATCCGCACAACGCCTCGCGCCAAGGCATGCGCACGGCTTGCACCAACAGCTTGCGGCGCCTGAAGACCGACCGGATCGATCTGTACCTGCTGCACTGGTCGGGCAGCGTGCCGCTGGAGGAAACGCTGGAAGCGTTTGCGCGGCTGCGGCAGGACGGCCAGATCCGCAGCTGGGGCGTCAGCAATCTCGACCTGCCCAGCATGCAGGAACTCTGGTCGCTTGCGGGCGGCCACGAAGTGCAGACCAACCAGCTGCTCTACAACCTGATGCGGCGCGGCATCGAATGGGACCTGCTGCCCTGGTTGCGCGAACGCGGTATTCCGGTGATGGCTTACTCGCCGCTGGAACAGGGCAGGCTGTTGCAGCAGCGCGGTTTGCTGCAGTTCGCGCAACGCCGGGGCATCACGGCAGCGCAGGCCGCGCTGGCCTGGCTGCTGGCGAAGGACGACGTGATCGCCATACCGAAGACGGCCACGCGCGCTCGCCTGGACGAGAACCTGGCCGCGCTGGCGCAGCCGCTCGACCCCGCCGCCCTGGCCGAACTCGATCGCCTGTTTGCGCCGCCGCGCGGGCCCGTGCCGCTCGAGATGCTCTGACCCCGGCGCCTGCTTTCGGCGCAACCCATCACCGCGTATTCCCCGATGCGACTTCGGGCCGTGCCGCCGAGACTGTGGCGGGGAACAACACTTTTGAATCAGGAGAAATAATGAAGCGCAAGACTTTCGTAGCCATGGCGTTGCTGACCGCGGGCCTCGGACTGGCCGGATGCTCGTCGATGGGAGGCGCGGGCGGCCAAGGCTGGCAAACGCTGATCGACGGCAACTCGGGCCTGGACAACTTCAATCGCATCGGCGACGCCAACTGGCGCGCCGAGGGCGGCGCCATCGTCGCCGACAAAGGCGCCGGCGGCTTCCTGGTCACGAAGAAGTCGTACAAGGATTTCCAGATCCGCGCCGAATTCTGGGCCGAAGAGACCACCAACAGCGGGATCTTCATTCGCGTCAGCGGCGACACGAGCAAGGTGGGCAGCGTGAACTCCTACGAAGTCAACATCTTCGACCAGCGTCCCGACCCGGCGTACGGCACCGGCGCCATCGTGAGCGTCGCCAAGGTGGATCCGATGCCCAAGGCCGCGGGCAAATGGAACGTGTACGAGATCACGGCCAAGGGCCCGGAGATGACCATCGTGCTCAACGGCAAGCAGACCGTGGTTGGCCGCGACGCGAAGTTCACCCAGGGACCGTTTGCGCTGCAGTACGCGCTGGGAGCCAAGGACATTCCGGGCGGCGCCATCAAGTGGCGCAAGGTGCAGGTGCGCGAGCTCTAAAAACCGCTACTTCGGCGCACGCATCAGCGTGTCGCAGAAGAACTCCGCCGCCGGTGTGAGGGGCAGTTCGCGCCGGCGCACCAGCACGATGTCCGGCGCCGGCAGCGGCTCGCGCACGCGGATGATCTGCAAGGCATCGCGCGTCAGCGGAAACTCGCCCCATTGCACCGGCAGCATCGCCAGCAGGTCGCTGTACGCCAGCGCCACCATGATCGACATCGCCGAGCGCGCGCGCAGCAGCACTTCCGGCGCGGGCAGGCCGTGGGATGCGAACAAGCGTGTCAGGTCGTCGTCGGCGTTGTAATCCACCGCCGTCACCGCCCACTGCGCCTTGCTCACGCTCTTGAGCGAGCGCGCCGCGGCCAGCGGATGTCCCTTGCGGCAGACGACCGCGCGTGTGTTCGAGAACAGGTGCTGCATGGCCAGGCCGGGCGCCGGACCCTCGCGCGGCGCGGCGCCCAGGTAGAAGTCGATCTCGCCGTCGCGCAGGCCGCGCTCCACGTCGGGCAACAGGCCTTCGATCAGGTGCAGCCGCACATGCGGCCAGCGCTGGCGGAAGGCGGCCAGCGCCTGCGGCAACAGGCCCACGTGCGGCATGATCGACAACGCCACCACCACGGTGCCCTGGTCGTCGCCGACCGATTGGCTGATCTCGTCGCGCGCGCGTCGCGCATCATTCACGATCGAACTCGCTCGAACATGGAATTGCCGCCCCGCGGGCGTGAGGCTCATGCCCGTGCTTTCGCGCATGAACAGCGCCACGCCCAGTTCGCGCTCGAGGGCCCGCACGCTGCGCGTCAGCGCGGGTTGCGGCACCGCCAGCCTGCGCGCCGCGGAGCGCAGGCTGCCGTGCTCGACGATGGCGACGAGGTGCTGCAGCTGGTCAAGTTTCATGTTGGGTCGGGGGATGCTAAAAACGAATCGCGGGACGCATCTTGCCATCTGCCGGGAATCGCCGCCCGGTTCTAGAGTTGCCAGCCACGCCAGCCCGCGACAGCGATGGGCCGTGCCAAAAGGAGACCCATGACAGAACGCAAGAAAGCCCTCGTGACCGGTGGCGCCACCGGCATCGGCCGCAGCGCCGTGCTCGCCTTGGCGCAAGCCGGCTACGACATCGCCATCAACTACGCCACCAGCGCGCAAGCAGCTCAGCAGGTTGCGCAAGAAGCCAAGGCCGCCGGCGCCGCGACGCTGCTGGTGCCCTGCGACGTCAGCGACGACGCCGCCGTGCGCCAGATGCTCGCCCAGGTCGGCGAGTCGTTCGGACATCTGGACGCGCTGGTGAACAACGCCGGCACCACCGCCAAGTGGAAAGTGAAGGATCTCGAAAGCCTGGACATGGACGAGTGGGACCGCACCTTCGCGGTCAACGTGCGCGGCACGTTCCAGGTCACGCGCGCCGCCGTGCCCTTGCTGGAAAAAGGCCGCAATCCATCGATCGTCAACGTCGCCAGCATCGTGGGGCTTCGGCCCGGTCCGCAACCGCTGCCGTATGCGGCGAGCAAGGCCGCGGTGGTCAATCTCACCAAGACGCTGGCGTGGAACCTGGGGCCGAAGATCCGCGTGAACGCCGTCGCACCCGGCTGGATGGAAGGCGACTGGATGCAGCGCATGCTCGGCGACAAGTACGAAGACCTGATGGGCAAGCGCGCCAAGCAGACGCCGCTGCGCCGCTGCGTGACGGCCGACGACGTCGCCGAGACCATCCTCAATTTGCTGCAGTCGAACCGCTTCGTCACCGGCGAAATCGTGGTGATCGACGGCGGCTTCACCAGCTCGACCTGAAAAGGGCAAGGCAATGCTCGAAGGCTTCGTTCCCTTTCCCGAGGAGTTCGCGCGGCGCTACCGCGAGCGCGGCTATTGGCAGGACCGTTCGCTGGCGCAGGAATTCGACGCGGTGTTCGAGAAGTTCGCCACCCGCACTGCGCTGATCGACGGCGATCGCGAATACGCGTATGCCGATGTCGATCGGCAAAGCGACAACCTCGCCCTCAACCTGCTCGCGCTCGGGCTCAAGCCGCTGGACCGCGTGTTGCCGGTGCTGCCCAACGTGGCGGAGTTCGTGATCCTGTACTTCGCGCTGCAGAAGCTCGGATGCATTCCCATCGCGGCGCTGGTGACGCATCGCTATGCCGAGCTCAGCCAATTCACCAAGCTGTCGCAGGCGCATTGCTGCGTGTACCCGGAGCAAAGCGGCGATTTCCGCTTCGGTCCGATCGTCCAGCGGGTGCAAGCCGAGAATCCTTGTTTGCAGCTGCGGCTGGTGCTCGGGCAAGCCGGACCCGGCGAACATTCGCTGCGTGAGCTGATCGAGGCCAAGCCGGTGCTGACGGCCGCTGCGTTGCACGAGGTCCCGATCGACCCGATGGACCCGTGCATCTTCCAGCTCTCGGGTGGCACCACCGGGATCCCGAAGCTGATCCCGCGCACCAACAACGACTACGCGTACAACTCCAAGGTGGCGGCCGAGGTCACCGGTGTGGATGGCGACTCGGTGTTGCTGCTGGTACTGCCGATCGCGCACAACCTGCCGTTGGCCTGCCCCGGCATCCAGGGCTTCATGTTCAAGGGCGCGAAGGTGGTGCTGCACTCGAACACGCGGCCCGCGGAAATGTTCGCGCTGATCCAGAAGCATCGCGTGACGCACATCAAGGTGGTGCCGGCGCTGCTCATTCGCCTGATCAACGATCCAACCATCGCCAACTTCGATTTGTCGTCGGTGCGCCAGATCCAAAGCGGAGGCCAGCGCATGCAGCCTGAAGTGCGGCTGCGCACGCGCGAGCTGTTCCGCAATGCCTTCGTGCAGGAGAATTTCGGCATGAGCGAGGGCCTGATCATGTTCGTGCGGCCCGACGACCCCGAGGAAGTGCAGCTGGAAACCTGCGGGCGACCGGTCTGCGCCGACGATGAAGTGAAACTGATCGACGACGACGGCCGCGAGGTGGCTCCGGGCGAAACCGGCGAGCTGGCTTGCCGCGGTCCGTACACGCTGCGCGGCTACTACGGCGTGCCCGAGTACAACGCGCGCCAGTTCACGCCCGACGGCTTCTACCGCTCGGGCGATTTGATGCGCCAGCATCCCAGCGGCAACTACATCGTCGAAGGCCGCAAGAAAGACCTGATCAATCGCGGCGGCGAGAAGATCAGCGCCGAGGAAGTGGAGAACCTGATCCTCATGCACACGGCGGTGGTGAACGTGGCTTGTGTGCCCATGCCCGACCCCGCGATGGGCGAGAAGATGTGCGCCTTCGTGATCCTGAAGCCGGGTCGAACCTTGACGCTCGCCGAACTGGTGGCGTTCCTGCAGACGCAGGAGATCGCGCGCTTCAAGATGCCCGAACGGCTGGAGATCGTGAACGACTTCCCGATCTCGACTTTTGGCAAGGTTTCGAAGAAGGCGCTGGGCGAGGCGATCGCGGCCAAGCTCGCCGCGGCCGCCCAGCGCGCATAAGCAGTACCCGCAACACCCAAGGAGACACGATGAATTCCCCTCGTCCCGCGCGCAAGGGCGCGAATCCCCCCACCTTGTCCCTGGCCGAGCGCGACCGTCGCTGGGTCCGCGTGCGCAAGCTGATGCGCGAGCAGAACGTCGACGGCCTGCTGGTCGGCGGCTTTCGCGCCCGCGAGATGTACGAGAGCTACGTCAGCGACGATTACAACGAAGGCTGCGTGCTGTTCCCGCTGGAAGGCAAGCCGATCGTCGTGACCTGGGCGCCGCTGCGGGTCAAGCGGGCGCAATGGTCGGCCGAGCGCGGCAACCCATTGTGGATCGACGACTATCGCGTCGCGGCGAGTGCGACGCCCGTGGCCGAGTTGCTGAGGGAATTGGGCCTCGCGGAAAGCCGCATCGGTGCCGTGGGCCTGCGTTCGATCGCACCGACCGAGTGGTACGGCTCGATCCCGGCGGCCTTCTGGATGGACCTGGTCGCCGCGGCCCCGAAGGCGCAGTTCCGCGACCTGTCGGAAGAATTCAGCCAGCTGATGCTGGTCAAGGGCGAGGAAGAACTGGCGCAGATGCGTTACGCCGCCGGCGCCGCGGAATCGGCCTGCCGAATCGTGGCCGAGATCGCGCGCGAAGGCGTCGGCGAGGAAGAAGTATTCGCCGAAGCCACGGCGGAGATCCTGCGCCACGGCATCGGCCTGCGCTATCCGATGATCGTGATGAACTCCGGGCCGCACACGCTGTCCTGGGGGCCGCCGCGCTGGACCACGCGCGGCGAAGCGCCGCGCACCTTGCAGCGCGGCGACCTGATGCAGGCCGAGCTGATGCCCCAGTGCGGCAACCAGGAGGCGCAAGTGCAGATGACGGTGGCCCTGGATCCGATCGACGACTTGAGCCGCAAGTGCGAAACGGTGGCGCGTGCCTCCTATGAAGCGGGACTGAAGGCGCTCAAGCCCGGCATCACGCTGGCGGATTTGCTGGTGGCAATGGAAGAGCCCTTGAAGACCGCCGGTTGCTGGGGCTACACGCCGCTGGTGCATTCGTTGGCGCCGCATTTTCTGGCAGCCAGCAGCATGGTGAATCGCGAGAACGTGAACCTGAACGTGCGCCTCGCCGGCCCGCCGCGCGCGGTGAACCGGCAGTGCGTGCTCGAAGCCGGCATGGTGTTCGCGTTCGAGCCCAATGCCTGCCTGGGCGATCATCGCGTGAACATCGGCGGCACCGTGGTGGTGACGCCCAACGGCTGCGAAGCGCTGAACGACATTCCGACGCGCGTCACCCACAACTGAAGAAAAACAAAGGAGACAGCGATGCTGAAACGACGCG
>JAQGMT010000149.1 GCA_028292185.1 Ramlibacter sp.
ACTACAAAGCTTGCGGCTTTTGCAAGTTTGCCGCGTGTCATGGCGACAAGGAAATCCTGCCGAACATTTGCGGGCTTGATTTCGACGCCTATGCAACGCGGGGCATCCACCTGGAAAGGACGCAAACGCTGGCGGGCGGAGCGAGCCACTGCGATTTCCGATTCTCGCGGCTCCCGCCGCCGAAACGCACGTAGCGCTCCTCGGCCCCGGCCCTTTCAAGTACTGGAACTGCGGCAGATCCGCGCCGTGGTAACGCCTCGGGCCGGGCTGCGCAGGCTTGGACTCGTCGCCGGCCGCCGAACAAGGCGGCGAACCGGCTGCTTTCCCTCGCGGTCAGATTCTGGCTCGCCGACGGATCGACGATTTGGCATAGATGTTGCATTCGCTGGAGCGCCAACGTCCCGCGCGCCCCAAGACCGAACCAGCACGCCATCACCCCCCAATTCATGAAAGACGAAGAGATGAAGAGCACTCCTATGGAACAACTCATGCCGCAAGCCTCGGAGGACAGCGCCGTTCAACTTGGCGCTGGTGCAACGTATCGCTGGCTCGTAACCAAGTCTCACGTCGACATGGCCATGCCCACGCCGGCGCCGCTGCGCGCGGACATTCCCGCGGAGCCGCAAAACATCACGGTGGACCTCAAACGCTCGGCCATGATCGTGGTCGACATGCAGAACGATTTCTGCGCGGAGGGCGGCTGGTGCGACTACCTGGGCGCCGACCTGACGCCGGAGAAGGCGCCCATCGGTCCGCTCGCGCGGCTGCTGCCCGTGCTGAGGCAAGCGGGTGTGCCGATCATCTGGCTCAACTGGGGCAACCGCCCCGACCAGGCCAACCTGGAGCCGCCGGTGCTGCACATCTTCAAGAAGGCCGCGGCGGCTCCCGGCATCGGCGAACCCGTCCCCGGCAAGGGTGCACCCCTGCTTGAAAAGGACAGCTGGGGTGCGGCGGTCGTCGATGGCCTGGAGCCCCTGCCGGGCGACATCCATGTCGACAAGTTCCGCATCAGCGGATTTTGGGACACGCCGCTCGACACCATCTTGAGAAACCTGGGCGTCAAGACGATTTTCTTCGGCGGCGTCAACACCGACCAATGCGTTCTGCACACCCTGACCGACGCCAACTTCAGCGGCTACGGCTGCGTGCTGCTGGAAGACTGCTGCGGCACGACCTCCCCCGCCTTCTGCACCGAGTCCACCTTGTGGAACGTCAAGACGATCTACGGTTTCGTCACCAAGTCGGATCAGGTGATCGAGGGCGTGAAGACCGCCCGGCCCGCCTGATCCTCAAGTTGTCCCATCCCGATTCAAAAACCAACCAGGAAAACCGATGATTCACCGACTGTTCCGCTTCAAGTGCACACCGCTCATTGCCAAGGCGATGATGATTCTGGGTGTCGCCTTCATGGCGCTCGCAGGGGCGCCTTTGCAGGCCGCGGAGCCCTCGCCGGCGGTCAAGGCGCTGATCGCCTACGAAAAGTCCGGCGCGATGCCTTCCAAGAAGTACCGCATCGGCTACCTGACGGAGTGCGTCGACAACCCCTACTGCCTGGCTCGCCTGGCCGGCCTGAAGGCCGCCGCCGCGAAGTACGGCTTCGAGTTCAAGATCTTCGATGCCAACTTCAGCCCGGCTTCGCAGGCGAAGGTGGTCCAGGACGCGGTGACGGAGGGCTTCGACGGTTATCTGTTCGGCCCGGCCGCTGCACAACCCGGGTGCGGGCTCTACAACCGGCTGATCAAACCCACCGGCAAGCCGGTCGTGTCGATCGACATCGCCATGTGCGGCGACGCCGACTACACGGCTGGCACGGCGGCGACGCTGCACATGCAGGGGCCCCTGCACTTCAATGAAGCGCTGGAGCACGCGTTTGCCACTTGCAAGGGCAAGTGCAAGGCAGCGGCCGTGGGCGGCTTTGTCGGCTCGGACCTGTTCACCTATTGGGAGAATGCCATCAAGAAAGCGGCAGCCAAATATCCCAACGTGACCGTGGTCGTCGATGAACCGGCCAACTTCGATCCGCGCATCGCGCTCAAGAAGATCCAGGATGCACTGCTTGCGCACCCGGACATCACCATGGTGGTGTCCTCGTGGGACGACATGTCGCGCGGTGTCGAGCAAGCCGTCGTTGCCGCCGGCAAGGTTCCCGGCAAGGACGTGATGATCTTTTCGGGCGGAGCCACCAAGGTGGGCGTCGCCAAAGTCAAGGCCGGGACCTGGGCCATGAGCACCGCTTACCTGCCTTACGAAGAGTCCTACTACGGTGCATTGGCCCTGCTGATGGCGCTGGAAGGCAAGCCGATCAACGCGCACATCGACGAGGCCCTGCTGCCCAAGGTTCTGGACTCCACCGGCACGATCTTCATCACCAAGGCGAACGTCGACAAGTACAAGCCCAACTATTGATTTTGTCGATGGAAGTATCTGCACCAGCCGGCGCGCCGGCTTTCCATGTCGAACCGCAATCCGTGGCGACCCGCCGGCAGGCCTCTTCAGTGGCCGTGCGGGTTCGCAAAGTGGTCAAGTCCTACCCGGGGGTGCATGCGCTGAGGGGGGTCGACTTCGAACTCGAGACCGGGGAGGTGCATGGACTGGTCGGTGCGAACGGCGCCGGCAAGTCGACGCTGATCCGGATGCTGTCGGGCGCGAGCGTGCCCGACAGCGGCAGCATCGAGGTGCAGGGCACGACGATGCGCTTCGAGGATCCGCGTGCCCTGCGCCGCAACGGCATCGCGGCCATCTACCAGGAACTGACGATCGTTCCCGAGATGACGGCCTTGTCCAATGCATTCCTGGGCGCGGTGCCCCGCCGCGGCGTGTTCACCGACCGGCGCAAGATGACCGAGCGCTTCGAGGAGCTGTCCGAGTGGATGGGGTTCAAGGTGGCGCCTGAGGCGAAGGCCAGCACGCTGTCGGTGGCCAATCTGCAGATGCTGGAGATCATGCGCGCGGTCCAGGCGGACCGCGATGTCCTCATCATGGACGAGCCCACGGCGCCGCTCGGGCCGTTCGAACGCTCGCGACTGTACGAGCTGATCGCGCGCCTGAAGCAAAGCCGGGTTTCGATCATCTTCATCTCCCACGATCTCGACGAAGTGTTGCGCCTTTGCGATCGCGTGTCGGTCATGCGCGACGGGCAACTTATCGACACCCGGCCCTCCAGCCGCTGGAACAAGGACAGTCTGGTGCAAAGCATGCTCGGCGAGGTGAGGACCTTGCCGCCACGCGAAACCAGGCCCGGTCCATCCTCGGTATTCCTGCGGGTCGAGAAGCTGGGACTGCCCGGCAAGGTCTCGGACATCTCGTTCGAGCTGGGCGAGGGCGAGGTGCTGGGGGTCGCGGGCCTGGTCGGATCGGGACGTACCGAGATGCTGAGGTGCCTGGCCGGCATCGAAGAAAACGCCGTGGGCACGATGGCCATCGCCGGTGCCGAGTGCCCCTGGCCGCGCAATGTGCGCGAGGCGATCCGCCGCGGCATCATGCTGGCGCCCGAAGACCGCAAACAGCAGGGCCTCGTGCTCAAGCGCTCCGCGTTGTCGAACCTGATGCTGGGCGACCTGGGCGCCGCCGCCAACGGACCGTTCCTTTCGAGCCGCAAGCGGCTCGAAGCGGCCATCGCACTCGCGCGCCAGCTGGGGTTCGACACCGCGCGCCTGGACACGATGGCACTGAACCTGTCGGGCGGCAACCAACAGAAACTGGTGCTGGGCAAGTGGCTGTACTGCCGGCCGCGCGTCCTGCTGCTCGACGAACCGACCCGTGGCATCGACCTCAAGGCCAAGCGCGAGATCTTCCAGACCATCCGCCATCTCAGCGACCAGGGCATGTCGGTGATCCTGGTGTCGTCGGACCTGGAGGAGGTCGTCGAATACTCGGACCGCATCCTGGTCATGGCTCGCGGCCGACAGATCGGCCTCATGCAAGGCCATCAGGGCAGCGTCGAATCCATCCTCAACATGATCTTCGAGGTCGAAGGTCGACCCAACCCGGCGCAAGCCCAACCATGAACACTGCCAATACGATTCCCGTCCCACAGGCGACCACGGCCGATTGGAAGGCGCAGCTGCCGGGCCTGATCAGCATTTACGGAATCATCGTGACGCTGATCATCCTGCTCGCCGTCGTCGCGATCGGCAACCCGGCGTTCCTGTCTTCGCAGAACCTCTTCAACATGTCGTCGCAATGGGCGCCGGCCGGGATCATGGCGGTGGGCATGACCTTCGTCATCCTGACCGGAGGCTTCGATCTTTCACTGGCCTCCGGCTACTCGCTGTGCGCCGTGATCGCGGCCTACGTGGGACAGACACAATCGCCGCCAGTTGCATTCGCCGCAGCCATTGCGGTCGGCCTGGCATTCGGCGTGGTCAACGGCGTCCTGGTCGCGGTGGTGCGCATCAACCCTTTCATCACCACGGTGGGCAGCGGTTTCATCATCACCGGCGTGGCGCTGGTGTTGACGAAAAATGCCGCCTTCCTGGTGGACGGAACCGAATTCGGCATCCTGGGTGCGGGCCGCTGGAGCGGTATCCCTTATTCGGGCATGTTGCTGGTGGCGTTTCTGGTCGTCTCCGGATTCATCCTCGCGCGAACCATCTACGGTGAGGCCATTTACGCCGTCGGTGGAAATTACGAAGCGAGCCGGCTCTCGGGCATACGAGTTCGCGCCGTGGTGGCCAGCTCCTACGTGGTGCTCGGCGGCTGCGTCGGCCTGGCCGGAAGCATCACGGCTTCGCAGCTGAGTTCCGCGCAAGCCAAC
>JAQGMT010000160.1 GCA_028292185.1 Ramlibacter sp.
CCATTCACCGCATCCGAGCTCGCCTCCAGCGTGCCTCCATGCCCGGTCGCGATCTCGCGCGCGATGAACAGGCCCAGGCCCAGGCTCGTCGAAGTCTTGTCGCCGGAGGATCTTCCCGACAACTGAACCAGCGGATCGAAGATGACCTGAAGCGAGTCCGGCGCGATGGGTTCGCCGCGGTTCTTCACGCGCATCGTGAGCTGCCCGTCCGCTTCGACCTCCACGGCCAGCTTGATCGGGGCGCCAGCCTCGCCATGCTGCACGGCGTTATTCAGCAGGTTCGACAAGGCCTGGCGCAAGCGGGCAGGGTCCACCAGCCATTGGCTGTCTTCACTCATGGTGAAGTCGAACGGCTGCTGCGGATGCGCCGCGCGCACCTCGTCCAGCGCCTCGCGGCAGATTGCCTCGATGGAACACTGCCGGGTGTGCACCGGAATGCCCTTGCCCAATTGGGTGCGGGTGTACTCCAGCAGGTCGCGGATCATGGCGCCCATTTCCTTGGCGCTGGTCTTGATCTGCTCCGACTGCTTGCGCGCCGCGTCCGTGGGGGCACTGGCCGCCAGCAGATGGCCCAGCATCGCAATCGCGCTGAGCGGGCTGCGCAGGTCATGCGCCAGGATGGCGATGAAGGTGTCGCGCGAGAGCGCCAGTTCCGCCGCATACCGGGAAGTGGACTCGGCCACCGCCTGATCCACCGCTTCGTTGAAGCGGATCATGTCCTCGAACACCGCCGAGTCCATCTGAGTCTGGTGCTTCACCGTCCACAGCCGAATCACGCTGGCCCGCAAGGCGCGGTATTCGGCGCCGAGCTGGTTCAGGTCGAAGCCGCTCAGGTGACGCAGGGCTCCGTGCGTGGCCGCTGCCGTCTCGCGCGCCGACAGCGGCGGGGCCAGGCCTTTGGATTTGTTCGATTGCGCCAGCGCGGTCTGGCTGGATTCCATGTCCTTGGCGATCGCGGCCAGTATGGGCTTGGCGTGGTCGGCCAGTGCGAGCGCACTCATGGTGGACGCGGCCGGCTCCATGGTCGTGGCGAAGGCCTGCCATTCGGTGACGATGGCCTCCATGTTTTCGATGATGAAGCGGGACAACGTCATCAAAGGCATTCTAACGTTCAGCTCCACAATGCAAAAGCGCCAGTGGGCGCGATGTCCTACAGCAGAGCAGCGGCGCGGGCCGATATGGACGAGCTTGCGGCCTACAGGGCGCAACGGCTGAGTAGGTAACTATGGATCACTTAGAAGAACAAGCCGCGGATGAGGGGATCACCCAGACCCCACCAGCCCGTACCGCTGAGGCACTGTCCGGCCGACCAGCGTTCCTTCGATTTCGGGCATTCACGGTCCATCCACTCAAAAGGCATCCACATGAAAAATTTCGCCAGCACCACCGTCCTCTTCGCCGCCGTCGCCCTCACCGGCCTGGCCGGCTGCGCCTCCACCCAGAAACAGGAAAGCACCGGCCAGTACGTGGACGACAGCGCCATCACCACCAAGGTGAAAGCTGCCATCTTCAACGAGCCCACGCTGAAGTCGGCCGAGATCAACGTCGAGACCTTCAAGGGCCGTGTGCAGTTGAGCGGCTTCGTAACTTCGCGCGCCAGCATCGACCGCGCTGTGTCGGTGACCCAGGGCGTCAGCGGCGTCACCTCGGTGGCCAACGACATGCGCGTGAAATGAATTACAGCTTCAGCCTTGCGCTGAACGGAGACAAACAATGAATAAACATACCAGGATCGCACTTGCGGCTTCGCTGCTCGTGCTGGCGGGCCACGCCAGTGCCCAGATCACCTTCTATGAAGGCGAGGGCTATCGCGGCCGCGCCTTCACGACGGACAAGGGCTTGGAGAACTTCGCCCGGATCGGCTTCAACGATCGCGCTTCGTCGGTGGTTGTGGACCGCGGCCGTTGGGAAGTCTGCGAAGACGCTCGCTATCGCGGCCGCTGCGTCGTGCTGCGCCGTGGCAGCTATGACTCGCTGGCCGGTCTCGGCATGGAAAACCGGATTTCCTCGGTACGCGCCGTGGACAGCAACAGGAAATATGCCAACGAGGCGCCCGAGCCCGTGGCCGCGCCGAACTACGAATACCGCCGCAGGCCCAGCGAGCGCGTCTACTCAGCGCCCGTGACCTCGGCGCATGCCGTTGTGGGGCAGGCGACCGAACGCTGCTGGATCGACCGCCAACAGGTCAGCCAGCCGTCGCGCGGCCCCGCCAATGTGGGCGGCGCCATCGTGGGCGGCTTGCTGGGCGGCGTACTCGGACACCAAGTGGGCGGCGGGACGGGCAAGGACGTTGCCACCGTTGGCGGCGCTGTTGCCGGCGCTGCGATCGGCTCGAATGTCGGCCGCAACGACAACACGACCAACTATTCGCAGGACGTGCGCCGCTGCGAGAACGTGGCGAGCACCACACCCACCTATTGGGACGTGACGTACCAGTATCGCGGCGTCAACCACCGCGTTCAGATGGGTTCCGACCCGGGCGCGACGGTCCCGGTGAACCAGGACGGCGAACCGCGGCTGTAATTCAGGCGTCGGTCGGCGGGGCATCGATCCTGCCGCCCTAACCAGCCGCACCCATCACGGGGCCCCTTGAGGGCCTCGTTTTTTTGCGTGTCGCCGGCGAGCGGACAATGCAGGCTCGTCCGATCCTCCTACGCCATGACTTCGAACTTTCCCGGCCTGCTGTTGGCCCTCATCGGCTTTGCCGCGGCATTCGGCGCGGCGCGAGCATTGACCAATTGGTTGAGGCGACGCCGGGCCCGCCGTTCCGAGGAAGTCGCCTCGCAAAACCAAAGCCGCCAGGTGCGCCGTGCCAAGCAGCGCGCCAGGACGCGCCCCTAAAACGCCGCCACCGACCGGCGCGTCGGACCTCTCCGCGCCAGCAGGGTAATCAGCTTTTCTCCACGTCGTCCACGGAGGCGCTCCAGCGATCGCCCCAGCCGCGCTGCGCATCATCGAGCTCGCGCCGGCCGCGTTTGGTCGGCCGCCCCTGCTCGATCGAGTGGGCGGGTTCCGGCGACAACCGCCGCTGTTCGGCCGCACGTTCCCGCGCCGCGATGCTGTCGGCAGTCTCCTGGTACAACTCCTGGGCAACGGGCGCGGGGCCGCGCGTTCCTGACAGCCCTTTGACGACCACGCTGCGAGTCACCGGGCCCTGGCGAAGCGAGACCGTATCGCCGATCTTCACATCGCGCGCCGGCTTGACCTCCTGTCCATTGACCTCGACGCGCCCCTTGACGACTTCGTCGCTGGCCAGCGTGCGTGTCTTGTAAAACCTCGCGGCCCAGAGCCACTTGTCGATTCGCAGTTTTTCCATCGGGAAGAATTGTCTCGCACTCGCTGCGGCACGTGGGGCGTTAACATCCCCCGCATGCCAGCCGAGCAGACCTCAGCCCCGAATGCCGAGCACGCGTTGCCCGCTGACGCCGGGCACGCGTTGCCGCGTGATGCCGAGCACGCGTTGCCGCGTGACGCCCAGAGCATCCTCGAGCTGGCTGCGCGGTCGATGTTCCAGATGTTCTCCAGCATCAGTCAGGGCATGTTCCTGGTCGACCGCACCGGCCGCATCGTCTGGCTCAACGAAGGGTATGCGCGTTTTCTGCCGGCGCTCGGTTTCACCTCCGTGGACCAGGTGGTGGGACACATGGTCGAGGAAGTGGTGCCCAACACGCAGATGAGGCGCGTGCTCGAAACCGGGCAGCCGATCCTGATCGACCTGCTCACGAATCGCGCGGGCACGTTCGTGGTCAGCCGGCTGCCGCTGCGCGACGAGCACAGCAACGAGCTGATCGGCGCGATCGGCATCGTGTTGTTCGATCATCCCGAAACCACACTCCAACCCCTGATCAGCAAGTTCGCGCATCTGCAGCGCGACCTGGACGATGCGCGGCGCGAGCTGGCCAGCCAGCGCCGCACCAAGTACACGCTGGCCAGCTTCGTCGGCTCGAGTGCTGCCGCGGTCGAAGTGAAGCGGCAGGCGCGGCGCGCGGCGCAATCGTCCAGCCCCGTGCTGCTGCTGGGCGAGACCGGCACCGGCAAGGAACTGCTGGCGCACGCCATTCATGCGGCGTCGGCGCGAGCATCCGGGCCGTTGGTCAGCGTCAACATCGCGGCGGTGCCAGACACCTTGCTCGAGGCGGAGTTCTTCGGTGTCGCACCGGGCGCGTTCACCGGCGCCGATCGCAAGGGCCGCGTCGGCAAGTTCAAGCTGGCCGATGGCGGCACGCTGTTCCTCGACGAGATCGGCGACATGCCCCAGAGCCTGCAGCCCAAGCTGCTGCGCGCGCTGCAGGAAGGTGAAATCGAGGCCTTGGGTTCGAACAAGGTGATTCCCTTCGATGCTCGCGTGATCGCGGCGACCTCGCGCGACTTGCAGGCGCTGGTGCGTGAAGGCAAATTTCGCGAGGACCTGTATTACCGCCTGAACGTGCTGCCCATTCGTGTGCCCGCGTTGCGCGAGCGGCGCGCGGACATTCCGGCCCTGGTGGAAGTGCTCGCGGAAGACATCGCGCTGCGCAGCGGCTCGCCGCCGCCGGA
>JAQGMT010000188.1 GCA_028292185.1 Ramlibacter sp.
TCGGTGGGCATGTCGCGGGTCTGGATCAGGTCCTTGATGCCGACGGGCATGCCGTCGATGGCCGACAGCGGTGCGCCGTCTCTATAACGCCTGGCCGAGGCATCGGCCGCCTTGCGCGCATCGTCCACGTTCATCGTTACCCAGGCCTGCACCACGGGCTCACGCGCATGGATGACGGCCAGGCATTGCTCGAGGTACTCGCCGGGACTGCTGGCGCCGCTGTGAAAAGCCGGCACGGCCTCGTGAAACGAGCGCAAGCGGATCGCGCCCGCGTCGTAGTTTCCATTCATTTCCATAAGCGGCTTTATATTTCAGGGAACCAAAGTTGCAGGCCCCTCCCTTTCGCTGCGGCAGGCGCCGCGCGATGCGCGCGTATCGATGCGATGGATGATATCGGAACGCGGCGAACGCGCCCTACTCCGCCTTCGCGCCGGTGGCCTTGATCACCGCGCCCCAGCGCGGGATTTCCGCGCGGATCCAGCTGCCGAACTGCTCGGGTGAACCGGCGATGACTTCGAACTCCATTTCGCGCAGGCGCTCGCTCACGTCGGGCGAATTCAATATCTTCACCAGCTCGCGGTTGTAGCGATCGATGATCGGTCGCGGCGTGCCGGCGGCGGCAAGAAAACCGATCCACGAGGTGGCCTCGAAGTCCTTGTAGCCGGACTCCGCGACGGTGGGCACGTCGGGCGTGCTGGCGAAGCGCTTGATGCCGCTGGACGCGAGCAGCTTCAGCCGCCCTTCCTTGACGAACTGCTGCACGTTGCCGGGCACGAAGAACGCCGCCTGCACGTTGCCCGCCAGCAAGTCTGTGACGGCCGGTCCGGCGCCGCGATAGGGAATGTGCGTGAGGTGGATCTGCGCGGCAGACTTCAGCATTTCCATGGTGAGATGAGACGCGCTGCCCACGGCGACCGACGCATAGGAAAAGCGCGCGGGCTGCGCCTTGGCCTTCGCAACGAGGTCCTTCAAGCTGGTGATCCCCGATGCCGAGTTCACCACCAGGTACTGCGGCGCCTTGACCGCCAGCGTGATCGGCGCCAGATCCTTCACCGGGTCATAAGGCATCTTGTCGAACAAGGTGACATTGATGGCGATCGGGCCGTTGTAGCCGATCAGCAGGGTGTGGCCATCGGGCGGCGCCTTGGCCACGAAGTCGGCACCGATGTTGCCTCCGGCGCCCGGCTTGTTCTCCACCACCACGGGCTGGCCCAGCGCCTCCTGCAGCTTGGGCGCGACGATGCGCGCGAGCACGTCGTTGGTGCTGCCGACGATCGGCACGATGATTCGCACCGGACGGCTCGGCGACCACTCCTGCGCTTGCGCGAACCCGGCCAATGAAAGCAGGCCCGCGGCCAGGGCCAGCACCATCCTGCGGTCGATGCGCATGAAGAACTCCTTGCTCGAGGTTAAAAAGACAATGCGCTTCGAATCAAGCCGCCGGGACATCCGCCTGCAGCACCACCAGCTCGGGGCGCTGGCCCGCCGCCTTGGCGGTGATCGGTGCCGGCGGCAAGCTGTCGTCGCCGGCCACGATCACGAAGTGATGGTCCAGCGAATACCAGCGGCCTTTCACGTCCGCGTCCGGCGCGGGCTCGTCCTGGTGCAGCACGTACTGCCCCACCAGCGCGCGGGTCACGCCGAACTGCACGTCGGTCTCCAGGTGCCGATCGTCGCTGGAGTAGACCTGCGAAAACTGCGCCTTGTAGCCCGGCTTGTGGATCAGGAAGTGGATGTGCGCGGGCCGCATGTTGTGCCGTCCTTGCGCCCGCAGCAGCGCTCCGACCGGCCCGCTCACGGGAATCGGGTAACCCGAGGGCTTGACGCTGCGGAACCACACGTGGCCCTTGTCGTCCGTCACGAATTTCCCGCGCAGGTTCATGTCGGCCTGCACGGGGTCCTGGTTCTCGTAGAAGCCTTCCGAGGACGCTTGCCAGATGTCGACGACCGCCCCCGCCACCGGCCGTCCTTCGCTGTCGCGCACCCACGCGTTCACGAACACCGGATCGCCCGGCGTCGCCGAACGCACGATGTTTCCGCCGTTGGGCACCATCGGCGAGCCTTGCCGCCAGAAGGGCCCCATCAGGTTCGCCGTGGTGCCGTGCGCCTGGTCCTGGGTGTTGTTCAGCAAACAGACCAGCGCGGAGACGCCGAGCGAACCCGCCGCCAGCACCACCTCGTTGTGCGAGGGCGTCGTGAGTTGGCCCAGCCTGGCGATGACACCGCAGATCTGGCGGAATTCCGCCTCGGTTAGTTCGGTGTCGCGCACGAAGTCGTGCAGGTGCCGCACCGCGGACTGCAGGATACGGCGAAAGCGCGGATTGGCCGCGCGTTCGGCTTCGGCCAGCACCGCGCGGGTGAGGTCGGCGTCGGTCTCGATGATCATCAATGCTCCTGCCGCGGCGCGGCTACATGATCGACAGGCCACCGTCCACCATCAAGGTGGTGCCGGTGATGAAGGAGGCCTCGTCGGAGGCCAGCCAGAGAATGGGATAGGCCACTTCCAGCGGGTCGGCCCAGCGGCCGAGCAACGATGTGGTCTGGCGTTGCGTCTTCAATTCCTCCACGCTCTTGCCCGCGGCCTGGGTGCGCTTCACGTGAAAATCGGTGAGCGTCGAGC
>JAQGMT010000191.1 GCA_028292185.1 Ramlibacter sp.
GCGCTGCAGATGCACTTCGGCAGCAGCGGTATCGCCGTTCATCAATGTCGCCATCCCGAGCACGGCCCTGCTTCGGCCGTCCGCCGGATTGATGGTCAAGGCTTCGTTCAAGAGCGTGATCGCCGCGTGTGGATCGTCACGGCCCAGCGCGAGTGAGCCGGCGACCACCAAGGCCTCCAGCGGCCGGGCGCCAGCAACGAGCGCTGCGTCGCTCAAGCGCTGCGCTTCTTCCAACTGACCATCGTCGAACAGCAACAAGCTCGCGGCCGAAAGAAACTCCGGGTCACCATCGCAGCCAGGCATCTGGCGCCGCACGAAATCGAGCGCTTCGGGAAACTCGCCCATGTGATGCAGAACACGTACGAACAAGGTGGCCATGTGCGGGCTCACCTCCTCGCTGTTCATGAACGCTTGCAGCGTTGCGCGCGCCTGCGCAAACCGGTGCTGGCGATAGCGCACGAATGCGAGATTGAACGCAATATTGGGGTCGTTCACCTGGCCCAGCAGAGCCTCGAACACCTGTGCCGCTTCGTCCAGCTTGCCTTGGGCGATGAGTACCGTGCCCTGCTGATGCTGAATGACTGGGTCAAGCGGGGCCTGCTGCCGGGCCGCATCAATATGCTGGCGCGCCGCCTCGATGCGGCCCGCGCAGAGGCAAAGATCCACTGCCTTGAGCAGCAGCAGCGTGTTGCCCGGGTCGCTGGCGAGATAGCGCTCCACGCGTTCGAGTTCGGACTCTGCTGATGTCGGGGTGCGTGTTTGCATGATCAGGCGGGCCGTCGCGCGATGGTAGGGGATGCTCGCCCAGATGGCCACCCAAAACTGTGAGATATGACCCGGCCGCCCTCGGCTAAACGAGCGCGATCAGGTACGGATATATAGTGAGAAAGGAAGGGGTGCGCCCTGGCAAACCATGAACCCAAACAGAAGCAAGCCATCGGACGCGCAGGATACTGCCGTGCTGGAGACGGAGGCGCTGGTGCAGGCCGGGCTGGCAGCCAGCCAAGAGGGCGAGCCCCTGAAAGCGCTTCATCTTTTTGCGCGGGCGTGTGACGCCAACCCCGCAAGTGCCATGCCGCACTTCCTGATGGGCTCGGAGTACGCGGCCCTGGGCGACGTCGAAAGAGCCGAGACCGCGCTAGCCAACGCCGTGGTGCTGGCGCCCGCGCTGCACATCGCGCGCTATCAACTCGGCTTGCTGCAATTCAGTTCGGGCCGTCCCTCGCTGGCCTTCGTGAGTTGGGGGCCGCTGTTGGAGCTGGATGATGCGCAACCGCTGCCGTATTTCGTGCGCGGCTTCGCTGCATTGGCGCAAGACGACTTCACCGCCGCCCAGGCGCACTTCGAGGCGGGCTTGCTGCGCAATCCCGACAACCCGCCGCTGTCGGCCGACATTCAGAAGGTGATGGCCAGCTTGGCGCAGGCCAAGGCTGGTAGTGAGCCTGCAGCAAAGTCACAGGGCGACCCAGTCGCGGAGCATGTGCTGGTGTCGAACTACGGGAAGTTCGGCACCTTGCATTGAATTACCGTCGAAGGCATCGCTGGGACGCCATTCGATAGGAACTCACGCGGCTGCGGCATGGAATTTCACGCCCAAAGCTTTCGCTACCTTCAGCACTGTGGCGAATGTCGGGTTGCCGTTCTCGCCAAGGGCTTTGTACAGGCTCTCACGGCTTAGCCCCGCGTCACGGGCTACCTGGGTCATCCCCTTTGCACGCGCGATGTCACCCAGCGCGCGTGCGATTCCCGCCGCGTCGTCTGGGGCCTCTTCGAACCAAGCGTCGAGATACGCCGCCATTTCCTCAGGCGTGCGGAGTTGCTCCGAGACGTCATACGCAACGGTTTTGGTTCGGCTTACCGCCGGTTTTTTGGGCTTGGAAACTACTTTGCTCATACAACTATTCCTAGAGTCCCTTCGCTAATGCCACGGCGGTCCTGATGTCTTTCGACTGCGAAGATTTGTCACCCCCAGCCAGAAGCACGGTGACGACGCCTGCGAGCTACTGTGTAGTAAATGCGGTATCCAGGTCCGAAGTCGATCTTCAACTCGCGCGCTCCATCAGTCAGCACCCTGTGCTGTCCCGCATTGCCATGAACCAGCCTATCAACGCGCACTTGAATTCGTGCACGAGCCACGCGATCGCTGACGGAGTCAATCCACCTCAGTTAGACGTCAGTGACCTCCACACGCATAGCCCAGTGTATCTCATGGGATACACTGGGGTCAACTCAGGGAGCACTAGAAATCCGCCAGCCGATTTCGCCCGCCTTGCCGGGCATCCTCTTGATCGGGCGTCTCAGCCTTCTCCCGCCACCGCATCGTGACTGGAGATCGCCACCACCGCCGGCTTGCCCGAGCGATTGCTGAACGCGTGGTTGCCGCCGCGCACCACGCCGATCTCGCCGGCCTTCAAGGTGGCCTCGCCCTGCTCCAGCACCAAGGTGATCTCGCCTTCGGTGACGACCAGAAAATCGACCGTGTTCGACTTCTGTGAATACGGATGATTCGGCAGGCTGCCGCAGGTGGCGATGGCCGATGCGCCGATGGAGGCGTAGAAGGCCTTGGCCTGCTCCACGCTGGCCTTGCCTTTCCACGCTTCGTCCGGCGGAAAGGTGACGACGTTGAGCACGGTGCCTTGCTTCGGCGGGATCAACACGTTGGGCAGTTGCAGCGTCTCGGGCACGATGGGCGCGGGGTGGCCGGCGATCACCCACACGCGTTGCAGCGCGTAGCCGGGCCGCGCCGGGTCTGTGCGCACGTCGGGTGAGGCGGTGTCGGACACGATCACCGACTTGCCCGGCTCGCGGTCGATGGTGACGATGCGGCGCTGCGGCTTCACGCCGGCGGGCAGCGTTTGCCCCGGCTTGGGTTGCATCACCGGCACATCTTTTTCTTGCAAGCCATGAAGGCCGTCGCCCGGGCCGAACGAGGCCGAGATCATGTCGAAGGCCATGTGGCAGCCCAGGCGCGAGCTGTCCCACAAATGCCAGGCGCCCACTTGCACCACGATGTCGCCGGGGCGGATCACCGTCTTGCCTCCGTCGCACACCAGCACGCGCTCGCCTTCCACCACGATGCCGAAGTCCACCGACTCGGTCTTGTGCATGTCGGAGATGCACGAGTTATTGCCGCCGCCGCGATCCCAGCTGCGGCCGCCGTCCGCGGCGCGCTTGGGCGCGTGCGGCTGCACGATGGGCGGCATCTTCGAAGCGTCGCCGCCGTCGGACAACCAATGGACGCAGCGCAAGTGGCCGCCCTCGGCCGGGCCGGGGAATTCATCGGGCCACAGGCCCGCGTCTTCGCTGCCGTGCAGCGGCTGCGGCGTCTTGCCCCACACCCAGAAGTCGGTGAAGCCGCGGCCCTTGAACTGCGCGTTCTCGTGCTGGCCGGGCGCCAGGCCCTCGTAGCTGACGACGGAGCGGCCCTGCGCATCGGCGCCGGTAATCACGCGCCGCATGGGCTTCAGGGTTTCGCTGCGCTTGGGTGGGGTCTTGCTGGAGAAGGACATGAGAGAGAGTGAGTGATGGGTTGTTGCTGTGGGCCGGGATGCCCGGCGATGATGGGAGCGATCAGTCAGCCACCGCGCCGGAGTCGCGCACGATGGGGCGCCACTTCTGCACTTGGCTCTTCAGGTAAGTGTCGAGTTCGGCCGGCGAGCTGTGGCCCGCCTCGAAGCCGGCCGCCAGCAGCGTCTCGCGCACGTCGCGCAGCTTCAGGATGGCGCCGAGTTCTTCGTTCAAGCGATTGATGATCGGGCGCGGCGTGCCCTTGGCGGTAAAGAAGCCATAGGCCAGTTCCATCTCGATGTCGGGGAAGCCCGACTCGACGAAGGTAGGCACCTCGGGCATCAGTTCGGAGCGGGTGCCGGCGAACACGGCGATGGCCTTGAGCTTGCCGGCCTTGATGTTGGGCACGGCCGCGGGCAAGCCGACGATGGCCAGCGGGATCTGGCCGCCCAGCAAGTCGGTGAGCGCGGGAATGGCGCCTTTGTACGGCACGTGATTGAGCTTGATGCCGGCCTTGGTGTTGAGCAGTTCACCGCCCACGTGCTGCGGTGAACCCGTGCCCGCCGAGCCATAAGAGATCGAGCCGGCGGGGCGCGACTTGGCGAAGGCGACGAGTTCGCGAATGTTGTTGGGCGCGAAGGAGGGATGCGCCACCAGGGCGAGCTGCGAAGTGACGACGCGCGCAACGCCGTCCAGGTCGCGCACGGCGTCGAACGGCAGTTGCTTGTACAGCGTCTCGTTGATCGCCAGGATGCCGGCGATGTTGATCAGCAGCGTGTAGCCATCAGGCTTGGCCTTGGCCACCATGTCCGTGCCGATGTTGGCGCCCGCGCCGGGCTTGTTCTCGACGATGACCGTTTTGCCCAGGCGCTCGGTGAGCTTCTGCGCGAACAGCCGGCCCAGCGTGTCCGACGGGCCGCCGGCCGTCTGCGGCACGATGATGCGCACCGTGTGGTCGGGGTACGTGGACTGCGCGAAGCCAGGCGCGGCCAGCAGGGCCCCAGTGGCCAACAGCGCGTCGCGGCGGGAAATCATCTTCGTCATGGGGCTCCGTTCAATTCGGTTCAGGATCGATCTCCAGGGCCTCGAGAAATCGCGACACCAGGTTGTAGGCGGCGATGGTCGCCGTCAACTCGGTCACCTCGCGCGGGTTGAAGTGCTGCTTGATGGGGGCGAACACGGCGTCCGTCACATGCACGTCGCGTGTCATGGAGTCGGTGTAGGCCAGCACCGCGCGATCGGCTTCGGAGAACAAGGTCGATGGCTCCCAAGCCTTGATCGCATCGATCTGTGGCTGCGAAAGCCCCGCCTTCAATGCGAACGGAACGTGGCTGATGAATTCGTAATCGGCCTTGTTGATCACGGCGATGCGCAGGATGGCCAATTCACGCACGTGCGCTGACAGCGTGCACTTCTGCCGGATGGCGGTGAGGAAATCGAGCCAGCCCTGCGCGACCGGCGGGCTGTTGAGCAACATGCGATAGAGGTTATGCAGCTTGCCGCGCTCGGCGATGATCTGCGCGCGCAGTGCGGCGACTTCGGGGTCGCTGTCGTCGGGGTACGGAATCCGCGCCATCAGCGTCCCTTGAGCTTGAGCATGGCGCGCGCTTCGTCGGGTGTGGCCACCTCCAGCGACATGGCTTCGATGATGCTGCGAATCCGCTTGACCTGCATCGCGTTGGACTCGGCCAGTTTGCCCGGCCCATCCCACAGCGAATCTTCCAGGCCGACGCGCACATTGCCGCCCATCAGCAGCGACTGCGTGGCCACCGGCATCTGGTTGCGGCCTGCGCCGAGCACCGAGAACAGGAACTGGTTGCCGAACAGCCGGTCGGCGGTGCGCTTCATGTGAGACACGTCCTCAGGGTGCGCGCCTATGCCGCCGAGCAGGCCGAACACGCCTTGGATGAACAGAGGCGGTTCGATCAGGCGGCGCTCCAGGAAATGCGCCGCGGTGTAGAGATGGCCGATGTCGTAACACTCGATCTCGAAGCGGGTGCCATTGCGCGCGCAAGACGCGAGGATGTACTCGATGTCCTTGAAGGTGTTCTTGAACACGCGATCGGCGCTGCCTTCGAGGTACGGGCGCTCCCACGGATGCTTCAGTTCCTTGAAGCGATTCAGCATGGGGTAGAGGCCGAAGTTCATCGAGCCCATGTTCAGCGACGCCACCTCCGGTGCATGACGAAGGGCCGGCTGCAGCCGCTCCTCGATCGGCATGGTGGGCGCGCCGCCGGTGGTGATGTTGATCACCACGTCGCAGGCCTGCATGATCTTCGGCAAGAATTCGCCGAAGAGAGCGGGATCCTGCGTCGGTGAGCCGTCGCGCGGATCGCGCGCATGCAGGTGGACGATCGAGGCGCCGGCTTTCGCCGCGCCGATGGCCGCATCAGCAATTTCCTGCGGCGTGATCGGCAGATGCGGCGACATGGACGGCGTGTGAATCGAGCCAGTCACCGCGCAGGTGACGATGACTTTTCGGGGTGCGGGCATGGAAGCTCCTTCGCGCGGGAAGCGCACGATACCATGTGAAGCTGCGGCGCGAATGTTCGCCGACCGAGGGGAATCCACAATGGTGTTGCTTGAATTTGCGATGGCACCGCATGGCCAGGGCGAGAGCCTGAGCTCTTCGGTTGCGCGCATTCTGGACGTCATCGACAAGAGCGGCGTGCCTTATCAACTCACGCCCATGGGCACCATTCTCGAAGGCGAGTGGGACGAGGTGATGGGCGTCGTGACCGCCTGCTTCAAGGCACTGCAGACCGACTGCGCGCGCGTCGGGATGAACTTGAAGGTGGATTACCGCGCCGGTATGCAATCGCGCTTGCGCAGCAAGATCGCCAAGGTCGAGGAGCACCTGGGCCGCAAGCTGAAGACCTGACGCTGCGCGAATGCGCCAATTGCGCGCGGTCGACAAGCTGTGTACGCTGGCTCGGCGGCGCGTCCGCACTCAACGACAACTTCAAGGAGACCTGCATGAAAATCCATCGAAGCCGTGCCGCCTGGGCTCTGGCCGCCGGCGTTCTGGCGATTGGCGCGAATGCGCAGCCTCTTCCCCCGGTCTCGCCCGCAGCCGCCGGATTTTCGCCCGCGGGCCTCGAGCGCCTTGACCGGTTCTTCGCCCGCGAGATCGAAGCCAAGCGTGTTCCGGGCGCCGTGGTGGCCATTGCGCGCGGCGGCAAGCTGGTGCACTACAAAGCCTACGGCATGCAGGATCCTGCCAAGGGCACGCCGATGAAACTCGACACCGTGTTCGGCCTGGCCTCGATGACCAAGCCGATGGCCGTGGTCGGCGCGCTGGAGCTGACGGAAGACGGACGCCTGCCGCTGAAGAGCCGGCTCGCCGATTATTTCCCCGGTTTCGGCACGATGAAAGTGGGTGTCGCGCAGCCCGAAGGTGCGCTGCGCATGGTGGACCAGGCGCGGCCGATCTTCATTCAGGACTTGATGCGCCATACCTCGGGGCTGACCTATGGCGGCCGCGGCGACCACCCGATTGCCAAGCTCTATCCCGGCGGCACCGTGCCGCCGTCGGAAGGCGACATCCAGGCGTTCATCGATCGCCTGACCAAACTGCCGCTGGCGCATCAACCCGGCACCGCCTTCGAATACAGCTTCTCGATCGACGTGCTCGGCGCGGTGGTGGAGAAAGTTTCGGGCCAGCGACTGGATGAGTACCTGCAGCGCACGCTGTGGAAGCCGCTGCGCATGAACGACACCACGTTCGTGCTGAGTGATCGCATCCGTCCCCGCATCGCGCGCCCGTTTGCCAACAATCCGCTGGATGGCAAGCCGCAATCGATCCCGCCCACCGAGCAGCAAATGAAGTTCGATTGCGCCGGCGCCTGCGCGATGGGCACCGTGGGCGACTACCTGCGCTTCGGGCAGATGCTGGTCAACGGCGGCGAGCTGGATGGCAAGCGCATCCTGAGTCCGCAGACGGTGCAGCAGATGACCAGCAATCACCTCGGGCCCGAGATCAAGAACAACGTGGGCGTCGTCGAGCCGCACCGCGAAGGCTTCGGCTTCGGCTTGGGCGTCGCAGTGCGCACCAGCACCGGCGGATCCGCCGTGCCCGGCAATCCCGGCGAGTTCACCTGGAACGGCGCCTACGGCACCGCGTTCTTCGCCGACCCGAAAGAGAAACTGGTGGTTGTGGTCGGCACTGCGGCGCCGGGAGAACTGCGCAAGTACTATCGCGAGCAGGTGCAGGACATCGTGTATGGAGCGATGACCCGCTAACGCAGCAAGGCACTGTTGAGGCGGCCCGGGCGGCGCGCGATGGCGATGTGCCAACGGTTCATCGCCACGGTGCTGATGGTCGTTTGCGCGAGTGTCGCGCGAGCGCAGCCGGCCGGTGCCGCGAGTGTTGAGGCATTGGGCGACGCGATTGTTTTCGCGGGCCAGATCAACGCCGGTACCGCCGCGCAATTCCTGCAGCTGCTGCAAGACCCGGGAATCAAGCGGCTGGTGATCACCTCGCGTGGTGGCAGCGTGGCGGCAGCGCTGGACATGGCCCTTGCGGTTCACGATCGGCAACTGGATATCGAAGTGCCCGCCGGCTGTCTGTCATCGTGCGCGAACTACATCTTTCCCGCGGCGCGCCGCAAGACGCTCGGTCGTCCGGGCGTGGTGGCATGGCACGGCAACATGGCGCATGTGCTGTTCCTGCAGCAGTCCGGCCAGGCGAACTGGAGCCAGAGCGAGATGCAAAGCGCACGGGAACTTGCCCTGCGCGAGGCGGAATTTTTTCGGCGTATCCGCGTAGACGGCTTCGTCTGCTGGTTCGCCAAGATCGCGCCGTACGACGTGGACGACTTCTATTACCTGTCGGCGCAGGACATGGAACGGTTCGGCATCCACGATGTGTCGGTCGGCAACGAATCTCCGGTGCCGGCCTCACCGGAACTGCTCAAGGTGTCGGTCGATTGGCCTACGCTGGAGGCGAGCCGTCCGGCGATGAAGGTCCAGGAGTAGGCCGCATCACCCGCCGTGGAAGCCCTTGAGGATGTCCTCCTTGGGCTTGTCGGGCTGGATCGTGGACTCGTTGGTGCGCTGGGGCGAGTCCAGCTTGCGGCTTTCCTCCTCGTTTTTCTCGAGCCTCGCCTTCACGTCCGCTGGCGGGGTGGGTTTCGCATTGTTCAGATCGGACATGTGCCTCTCCTTGTGATTTGCACGATGGTAGGCACGCCGGCAAACCGCTCCAATCAGCCGAGGGAAGCGGCTGCTGTAGGACAGGAAGACCCTGCGGATCAGCCGGCCGCTTGAATTCCTGAAAAATGCGCTTATGATTAGCACTCGCTGGAGTTGAGTGCTAACAGCACCTTCCCCGCTCTGGTTGCTCCGCGCCGACCCCCGTTTGGCGCTTTTTTCACACCTTAGTTCTAGTCTCAAGGAGATCCTATGAAACTTCGTCCTCTGCACGATCGAGTGATCGTCAAGCGTATCGACAGCGAAACCAAGACGGCCTCCGGCATCGTCATCCCCGACAACGCCGCTGAAAAGCCCGACCAGGGCGAAGTCCTGGCCGTCGGCCCGGGCCGCAAGAACGACAAGGGCGAAATCTCCGCCGTCAGCGTCAAGGTCGGTGACCGTGTCCTGTTCGGCAAGTACAGCGGCCAGACCGTCAAGGTCGATGGCGACGAACTGCTGGTGATGAAGGAAGACGACCTGTTCGCAGTCGTCGAAGGCTCGCCCGCCGCGGGCCTGAAGAAGGTCGCCTGATCTTCACCGATCGCGATTCGTCCAACCAAACATATTGAGGTTCAAACATGGCAGCTAAAGACGTAATTTTCGGCGGTGACGCCCGCGCGCGCATGGTCGAGGGTGTGAACATCCTGGCCAACGCAGTCAAGGTGACCCTGGGCCCGAAGGGCCGCAACGTGGTGCTCGAGCGCTCCTTCGGCGCCCCCACCGTGACCAAGGACGGCGTGTCCGTCGCCAAGGAAATCGAACTGAAGGACAAGCTTCAGAACATGGGCGCGCAGATGGTCAAGGAAGTTGCTTCCAAGACCAGCGA
>JAQGMT010000285.1 GCA_028292185.1 Ramlibacter sp.
GCGCATCGCCGATGCGCTCGATCGTCATCAGCGGCTGCGCGGCGATCGCCTGGCCCTGCGGTGTAGCGTCCCATTCATCGAAGCTGCGCAGCGCCGTCACCACCACGCCGGCATTGGCGGCGGCCGCTTCGAAGTCCAAGGCGCGCCAGGACAAGAGTGCCTGTTCGGCATCTTCCCGTTTCGCGCGGCCCGGTTCCAGCCCGAGCACGCGCAAGGCCCCGTCGCGGTGGTGCGCGAAGTTGGCGTGGATGCGCACCCAGCCGTCGGCGCAAGGGTACAAGCCGGAGAACGGGTCCCAGATATCGGGTGTGCGGCCGTCGATGCTGAACCACCCGGTGCATTCCAGCGCCGCATGCAGCATGTCGACGTTGACAGCCTGCCGCGGCGTGCCACGCAGGTGCCCCAGTTCGCAAGCCGCCAAGGCGGCAGCGGCGATCGTCGCCTGAGCCGCGCAACCCACCGCGAACGAAGAAGGCAGCACCGGGTCGGCGCCGGTCAGCTGTGCGAAAGGCAGCGCCTCTTGCGGCAGCCCGGCCAGTTGCCACAGGCCGGCAAGAACTTCAGGCGGCGGGCTGGCCACGGCGGCGCGGCTGAGAAAGTGTCAGTGCAGCAGCTTGACGCCGGTCTTCGATTGCACGAAGTCCAGGGTCACGCCCGGCGCGAGTTCGACCACCTTCAAGCCCTGCGGCGTCACGTCCATCACAGCCAGGTCGGTGATGATGCGATCCACCACCGCCACGCCGGTCAGCGGCAAGGTGCATTTCGCGAGGATCTTCAGGTCCTCGGTGCCGTCTTTTTTCCTGGCGACATGCTCCATCAGCACGATCACGCGCTTGACGCCCGCGACCAGATCCATCGCGCCGCCCATGCCCTTGACCATCTTGCCGGGGATCATCCAGTTGGCCAGGTCGCCCTTCTCGCTGACCTGCATCGCGCCCAGGATCGACAGGTTGATCTTGCCGCCGCGGATCATCGCGAAGCTGTCATGGCTGCCGAAGATCGACGAGCCCTTGATGGTGGTGACGGTCTGCTTGCCGGCGTTGATCAGGTCGGCATCGACCTGGTCTTCGGTGGGGAACGGGCCGATGCCCAGCATGCCGTTTTCCGACTGCAGCCACACTTCCTTGTTGCCGGTGAAATTGGCCACCAGCGTCGGGATGCCGATCCCCAGGTTCACGTAGAAGCCGTCTTCGAGTTCCTGCGCCGCGCGCGCGGCCATCTGGTCTTGGGTCCAAGGCATGATCAAGCTCCGGATGTGGGTGTGAGGGTTTTCTTCTCGATGCGCTTCTCGGGATGCGCATTGAGCACCAGCCGGTTCACGTAGATGCCGGGCAGGTGGATGTCGTCGGGCGCGAGTTCGCCGACCTCGACGATCTTCTCCACTTCGACGATGCAGAGCTTGCCCGCCATCGCCGCCGCCGGATTGAAATTGCGCGCCGTGAGGTTGAAGCGCAGGTTGCCCGATTTGTCCGCGACGTGCGCTTTCACCAGCGACACGTCGGGCAGCAACGAGCGCTCCATCACGTAGGTTTCGCCGTCGAACTCGCGCAGCTCCTTGCCCTCGGCCACCATGGTGCCGACACCGGTCTTGGTGAAGAAAGCCGGAATGCCCGCGCCGCCCGCGCGCAGCTTCTCGGCCAGCGTGCCTTGCGGCGTGAACTCCAGCTCGAGCTCGCCGGCCAGGTACTGGCGCTCGAACTCCTTGTTCTCGCCCACGTAGCTGGAGATCATCCGCTTGATCTGGCGCGTCTCCAGCAAACGGCCGAGGCCGAAGCCGTCCACGCCCGCATTGTTGGAGATCACGGTGAGATTCTTCACCCCGCTATCGCGTAGCGCATCGATCAGCGCTTCGGGAATGCCGCAGAGGCCGAAGCCGCCGACAGCCATCAGCTGGCCGTCCTTGACCACGCCTTGCAAGGCCGCGGCGGCGGAGGGAAAGAGCTTGTTCAAGAAGTTCTCCTGGAGGAATAGTTCGCGTCGCGAACGCCGGATCCACGCGGCGCAAGCGCCCGAATGGGCTTACGATACTACCTAATGCGTTACGTAGTTCTTCGTAGAGATTAGCCCGATGGACGTCGATTATCGTCTTGCGTTCAACCTGGCACCGGTGGGCCTGTGCGTGTCACGCAACCGCGCCATCGTGGACTGCAACCAGCAGCTGTGCGAGATGTTCGGCGCTTCGCGCGAACTGCTGGTCGGACAGTCGTTCCAGGTGCTGTATCCCAGCGCCGACGAATACGAGCGCCTGGGCGCCCGAATGGGCCCCATCCTCAATGCGAAGGGACACTACGCCGACGACCGCATCATGAAGCGCGCGAATGGCGAAGTGTTCTGGTGCCACGTGACCGGCCGCGCGCTCATTCGCGAGGCGCCGCACGAGTCGGGCATCTGGGCCTTCGAAGACCTCAGTTCGCAAAGGCCGGTCAAGGCCGAACTCACCGCGCGCGAACGCGAGGTGGCGGCGCGCTTGCTGGACGGCATGACGTCCAAGGAAATCGGCAAGACCTTGTCCATCAGCCATCGCACCGTTGAAATTTACCGCGCGCGGCTGATGCGCAAGTACAAGGCCAGCACCACCGCCGACCTGGTCCACAAGCTGATGGCGGGAGCTTAGG